>VGHV01000072.1 GCA_016868095.1 Betaproteobacteria bacterium | reverse complement strand
TTGCTGCTTGTGGCTTGCTTTACGGTTTATGGCGTTGCCATGGAAATGCTTAAGGTGTTTTCTACCGGTAAGGTTGAACTGACCGATTTGTTGCTGATGTTCATCTATGCTGAAGTGCTAGGAATGGTCGGAGCCTTTTATAAAAGCAGTACCATTCCAATCTCAATACCCATCTTTATTGCAGTGACCGCTCTTTGCCGTCTTGTGATTTTGCAAGGCAAGGAGGCAAGCGCCATCAATCTGATTTATGAGGCTGGCGCTGTACTGCTTCTTGCCATCGCTGCCTATATCATTCGTATGAAATCGCCAGTCTCAAAAAGTCCAGAACCGAGCGATCAGTGAATTTGGCGATGCTCGTTACGCCAGTAAGGCTCACGCAAAATCCGTTTAAGAATTTTGCCACTCGGGTTGCGCGGTATGCTTTCAACAAACTCAATGCTTCGAGGACATTTAAAGTGTGCAAGACGATCCCGTGTCCAGCTAATAATGGCGGCGGACGATGCCTTCAGATCATCTCGATATATAGATCCAGGTTTTAAAACAACGCACGCTTTTACAGACTCTCCCCATTGTGCATCCGGCACGCCAAACGCTGCAATGTCAGCGATCTCTGGATGCTTCATCATGGCGTTCTCGATCTCTGCGGGATAAATGTTTTCGCCCCCTGACACAATCATATCCTTGATACGATCGTGTAAAAACAGGTAACCGTCTTGCAAAAATCCTGCGTCTCCGGATCGAAACCATCCAAGTCCCTCTGAATCGCGATCAACAAAGGCTTCGTTGGTTGCTTGCGGATTTCGCCAGTAAGACTTCATATTTTGTAACGTTTTAATCCAAATTTCACCCACTTCGCCATCAGGCAAGGCCTCACCCGATTCATGATCGACAACTTTTAGGCTCACCCCAAGAATTGGCTTGCCCGCTGAGCGAAGCAATACCGACTTCGGGCCTTCGCTGACATGATCCTCAGCTGCAAGTGCTGTCACTGCACCGCTTGTCTCTGTCAAACCATAGACCTGCACGAACTTACAAGCGAAAGTTGCCATAGCCCCTACCAACACTTGATCGGTTATCGGTGATGCGCCGTAGGATAAGCATTGCAGGGCGCTATAGTCCCGGGTCTCGGCACCGGGTACTTGCAGTAAAAACTGGATCATTGCAGGTACGAGAAAGGCATGGGTGATGCGATGCGCCACAATCACATCGAGTACATGGCTAGGTATAAAGTCTGGAACAAGAACGCTTTTGCCCCCCAGGCTGTACGTCATAAGCGCAATCCCTATACCGGCGATATGAAAGCTCGGAAGAGCATTGAGCATGATCGAGCCATCGCCACGATAGGAAATTGCTTCTGGAACCGGTCCTTGAAATGCAGCACTAAGCGAGCGGTGGCTCAGTTCCACGCCTTTGGGCAGACCGGTTGTCCCTGAAGAGTAAAGTTGCAGTGCAGTCTCCTGGGCATCTGGCATGTAGCCAGGATCATCATCGGGGAAGGCCTGTGCCCAAGTCTCAAGCGATTGCCTATCATCCGGACGAGGTGAGTTGGAGGTTGAATTCTCGCTTAGTACGATCTTTATCAGACTTGGGCACTCAATCGCTGTGAGGCTGTTTACAAAATCGATATCGATCATTAGGACTTTAGCCTGTCCATGATTAAGAATATAACTGACCTCATTGGGCGCAAGACGCCAATTGACTGGCATGCAAACAGCGCCAATTTTCTGTGCTGCCAGGGTCATGGCTGTACATTGCGCCGTGTGCTTGGTTAGACAGGCAACCCGGTCCCCAGGGACAAGTTCAAGAGCACGCATCGCTTGCGCTAGCCGATTACTTAGCGATTCAAGGTCCCCGAAACGCCAATCACGCTTCGGACTTGAAAAGCATACCTCCTCAGGTTTACGCTTGCCATTCCTGCGGCAGGCATCGAGCATGTTTTCCATGCTTATATGTCTCCTTTCGATTTTTATGAGATCAAGCACCGACGCTGCAGCACTTGCCTAGGGCACAATTTAGCCGATACAGAGGAATTTGGCATGTTTTTTGACACTAAGTCCTTAGCCTTTGAGATCGAAGCCTTAACAGTTGGGTTCGGTGCTCGGATTCATGGCCTTGACCTAAGCCAGGCCTTGAGTCCCGAGGTGATTACAAACATTCAACAGGCGATTGATCATTTTGCTGTTCTGGTTTTCGCACAGCAGCAGCTCGACGACGAAACACAGATTCGATTTGCGCGCTATTTCGGAGAGATGGAAGCGAGTCGTGCAACGGTGGCGGTTGAAAAGCATCGCTTGGCTCATGCTCAACTAAACGATATTTCTAACCTCAATGAGGCTGGGATGATTCTCGCTGCCGACGATCGCCGTCGCATGTTTAATCTCGGTAATCGACTCTGGCATAGCGACAGTAGTTTCAAAGTCAAGCCGGCCAAGTACTCTTTCTTGCATGCTCGAGAGATTCCAAGTCAAGGTGGCGAGACCGAGTTTTGTGACACAAGACTCGCCTATGAGGCGCTCGGCACCAAAGAACGCGAGGCGTTGATGCCACTCATATGTGAGCACTCTTTGCTTTTTAGTCGAGCCCAGCTCGGCTTTAGTGGTTTTACCGAGGAAGAGCAATGGCGTTTTGCACCAGTTCGTCAACGCCTTGTACGCCGACATCAACCCTCTGGTAGGGCCTGTCTTTTTCTTTCCTCTCACATCGGGGCCATCGAGGGCATGCCAAGGCCCGAGGCCTTGATGCTTATACGTGACTTGATTGAATCCGCCACGCGCTCTGATCGTGTGTATCAGCATCGGTGGTCATGCTTTGATCTTGTGATGTGGGATAACCGGGCAACGATGCACCGAGGCAGGGCTTATAACGATCAATTCGAGCGTCGTGACATGCGGCGTGTGACCATTGCTGGCGAGCTCTCGAGCCTCGATGAAGCGATTTGCTGATTAAAGTAAAGCTTGAAGCGCGAGCGGGCCGCGAAAAGCCCAACCATGAAAAATCGTCGACTCCGGTTCTTGCGCCAGCTTTGCCCTCGGAAAACGTGCAAAAAATCGTGGTAGGGCTACATCGGCAATCATGGCTTTTGCGGCCCAAGCACCAGCACAAAAATGAGGTCCCGCGCCAAAGGCGATATGAGCGCTACTGTCGCGCCATGGATTAAATGCATCAGGCTGATCGAAGACAGCTTCGTCTCGATTAGCGGCACTGAAAAGAAAGAAAACACGTTGCTCGGGCTCGATATCAAAGCCAGCAAATTGGCCAGCACGTGTGGCTCGCCTGGGCGACATGCCAATCGGCGAAAGCCATCGCAAGTACTCTTCGGTCACTGCACGCCAATCAAGTGAACCTTGCTCGATGGCCTGAACAAGATGCGGGCGGGCCAGGAGCACCCAAAGTAGACCCCCGATCGCATCGCGGGGCTCGTTCTGACCACCGCTAATCGTGAGCTTAATGTTTGCCTTGAGCGACTCATCCGATAGTCCCGCATGGTGCATCACGCTTAGCAGACTCGTATCGGCCTGGCCTGAAAGCTTGGACAGATGCTGATCAATCGCATCATCGATTGCTTGAGTTGCCTGATTGCACCTTAACTCGATTGCAGCGTCACCGCTATAGTTTGCAATGCCATCAATCATGGCCTGTGACCAAGCATCAAGATCGTTATAGGAACAATCCTTTAATCCTGTAATTGCGAGTAGGCAACGTCCTGAAAAGGGAAGTGCGTAGTCACGCATTAGATCGGGTTTTGGCTTGAGCGCAAGCTCGCTTAACACCTCATCTGCGATCGCTTCAAAAACAGCCATCCATCGCTCTCGCACCTGCCGTGTTGTCAGCGTGGCCAGCATCAGCATTCGTTCACGAAGGTGTGCTGGGCCGTCCTTACGCATCATGTTCTCGCCCATAAGCTTTGTCATCAGACCTTGCGGCTGATGGGAGCTAAAGAAGGCTACGTCCTTTTCAGCCTGGGTGATGTGCGCATGTCTGGTGAGTACGATGGCACCAAGCTGATTGACCCAGGCTACCGGCGTATTGCGACGCATCGTCGCCATCGCCGGATAGGGGTCCTCAGAAAAAGATCTTAAATCAATATCGATCGATGGAGGCTTTGCCATAGATTTTGCTTAGCACCCAGCCGACAGAGCTACACCTCTAGTCAACTTTTGCTCCCGATGACTTGACGATCGGCGCCCAACGTGTAATCGCAGCCTTTGTCATCTCAGCCATCTTCTCAGGATTTGTACCAATCATGTTGTAGCCTAACTCGGTCATACGCTTAACAAAGCCAGGCGCCTTAACAGCCTTCTGGCATTCCTCACTGAGTTTGGCAATGATTTCCTTGGGCGTTGCAACAGGTGCCGTCAGTCCAAACCAAACATCGGACTCGTATCCGCTAACGCCCGATTCGGCAATTGTCGGCAGATCGGCAAGCGCAGGATCACGCTTGGCTCCAGTTGTTGCCAGCGCTTTCAATTTTCCTGCTTTGATGTGGGGTAACGACGAGGGGATGTTATCGAACATGAGTTGCACTTGACCACCAAGCAGGTCTGTTACAGCAGGTGCACTGCCCTTGTAGGGTACGTGAACCATATCGACGCCAGCGAGCGCCTTAAACATCTCCCCTGACATGTGAATCGAGGTGCCGTTGCCACTTGATGCATAGGTGAGCTTTCCAGGATTTGCCTTGGCATAAGCAATAAGTTCCTTAACGTTATTGGCTTTTACTGACGGGTGCAAAACCAAAACATTATTTAAAGAAACAAGCGCTGAAATCGGCGCCAACTCCTTATTCGGATCAGCAGGCATTTTGCTGTACAAGACGGGATTAATGGCCTGAATGCCACTTGTTGACATATAAAGTGTATAACCATCCGGTGCTGATTTGACTGCCTCAACCAGGCCCACGTTGCCGCCTGCTCCAGGACGGTTTTCGACGGCGACAGTGGCACCAAGTTGTTTGCTCAGTTCGGCTGACAGCGTGCGGCAGGCTATATCGACAGCGCCTCCTGGCGGAAAAGGGCAAATTAGTCGAATCGTCTTTGATGGGTAGCTCTGCGCAAACAAGGGGGACGAAGGAAATGCAACCAAGGGTAGGGCGGCCGCGCCTACCAGGACTTGACGGCGACCTTCGAAGCAGCTTTTTTGCTTTTTCATTCAACTCTCCAAATCATCAATTAAGGGGCGCAATATCTCACCGAATCCAATGCCCCTGCAAGAGATGCGGGTCAGGTGGCGCTTGCATCAGAATCATAGCCTTTAAGCCTTGGGGGTTACGATAGGCTCGACATTGCAAACGCTATGATCGTGGCCCATTCATAAAAATCTCAAATCAATGATTGACCGGCTCAAGAAGATGCTCCCAAGCCAGCAGTCGATGCAAAATAATCGGTGGCTGAACTGGATGGGTCCACGACTATTCCATCCACGACTCTGGCGGATGCACCGCAGGGGCGTTGCTCTGGGAGTTGGTATCGGTGTTTTTTTTGCATTTCTGATTCCAATTGCACAGATCCCACTTGCCGCAGTTCTTTCCATATGGTTGCGCGCCAATATTCCTGCTGCTGCCCTGGCAACGATTGTTAATAATCCTTTGACATTCCCGCCTGTGTACTACGCTGCTTGGGAGCTCGGGCGATGGATCCTTTCCCTTGAGCAGCATGACGCTTCTTCCCTCGAAATCGGCGGTAAACAGGGATCCGCCTTAAGTGCGGGTTTATCCGAAGTCAGCCAGGGCGGGACTTTCGGATGGTTTGATCTAATCGTTGGCCACATGGACAGCATCGGCAAACCTATGGCACTTGGGGCCTTGATCTTTGCCTGCGTGTTTTCAGTGCTTGCTTATGGTTTGGTACAAATTGTATGGATCAGGCGGGTGAGACGTCGTCGTGCAAATCGTCTGCTTGGTAATTATTCCTAGACTTCTAACCATTCCTGCCTGATATCGTCGTTATTTATTAGGTCCTGAGGACTTCCTTCAAAGACGATGTGACCGTGGCCCATGACATAAAGGCGATGACTGATTTTTAAAGCGATGGTCAGCTTTTGCTCCACAAGTAATATCGATATCCCTCGCTGAGCTATTTCTGCAAGTAGCTTGCCAACCAAGGCAACCATCATGGGTGCTAAGCCTTCTGTGGGTTCATCAATCATTATCAGGTCGGGGTCACCCATTAAAGTGCGACACATGGTCAGCATTTGCTGCTCTCCACCCGAGAGAACACCCCCTGGTGTGTCGGCGCGCTCTTCGAGGCGAGGAAAGAGCTTAAACATATCGCTCATTGTCCAACGTGGTTGTTTTGCGCCCCGTTTTTCACCGAGCAAAAGATTTTGTCGCACTGTTAGTGAAGGAAAAATATCGCGGTTTTCCGGAACATAGCCAAGTCCAAGATGGGCGATATCGTGGGGCTTCATCCCAGCGATTTCCATACCCTTAAAGCGTACCGATCCATGTGGGACAACATCCCCCATAATCGCCTTGATCGTGGTTGATCTGCCAACACCGTTGCGGCCCAGCAAGCTCACGATCTCGCCCGGAAATACATCAAAGCTCACGCCTTGCAGAATATGACTCTTGCCGTAGTACGCATGTAAATCGCTCACTTTGAGCATCGGCTCTGCCATGGCTTTACCTTTGGATGTTTCTAGCATGTCGCATCATGGCCCTAGGCGTTTTGCTCTTCTGCCTGCCCAAGGTAGGCTTCGCGGACTGCTTGATTGCCTCGGATGCGTTCAGGTGTGTCGCTTGCGATGATCTGGCCATAGACAAGCACAGAGATTCGATCGGCAAGCCCAAACACGACACTCATATCGTGTTCAACCATAAACAAGGTTTTACCCTCGCTCACTTTGCGGATCAAATCAACCGCATAAGCAGTTTCTGATCGACTCATCCCAGCTGTTGGCTCGTCCAAAATGATGATCTTCGGATCAGCAGCAATCGCAAGCCCAATTTCGAGTGCTCGTTGTTCGGCATAGGTGAGCACGCCCGCTGGTGTGTCTTTTCGCTGGATTAAGTTGATCTGCTCCATCACTTGTTCGCAGCGTTCGGTGACAGCCTTTAGCTTGGATACGCCATACCAAAAAGCATATCGATGACCCATTTGCCATAAAACGCTGCAACGAATATTTTCAAAAACCGTTAAGCGGGGAAAAATATTGGTGACTTGAAAACTGCGCGAAAGCCCAAGCCGATTGATCTCGAAGGGCCGCTTTCCAACGATGCTTCGTCCAAGCACAGCAATATCGCCTGAACTCAAGGCAATACGTCCACTGATCAAATGGAATAGGGTTGATTTTCCCGCACCATTGGGGCCGATCAGTGCGTGTCGCTTTCCCGTCTGGACTTCCAGGTCGACACCACGAATGATTTCCGTCTGGCCGAACTGTTTACGCACATCACGTAATTGCAGCGCACTCGACAGCTTCTCCGCTGTGGACGATTGCTGTGGCTGATCGACTGTCGCTGTCATGATTGTTTCATCAGCAAATGAACCTCAGACCATGCATCCTTAACACGAGGCCAGGCCATACGGCTAAGAAGCAAACCAAGCACAAAAAGTCCTGTGGCTATAAGCCAGGGGATGGGTGCCTTACTCGAAAAATCAATACCTATAACCGTCATTAGAGGGCCCTCGGTCGCTGCTTTCACAAGCGCGTGGTGGGCTAGCTCAACAATCGCTACGGCACCGGACAGGCAAATTAGCGCTGGTACTGCTGCCAGAAGATAGGCTGGAATGAGATGTTGCAGGTGACCCGCTCGAACAACGGGCTCATGGGCCATGATCAAACCGGCAAGTCCTCCTGGCAGATACATCACAACAAGAATAAACATCAGGCCAAAGTAAAGCATCCAGGCGCCGGTGTAATCACTAAGTGAAATTTGCAAGGCTGTAATCAGCATGGCGCCCAGAATGGGGCCGAGGAAATGTCCAACGCCGCCGATATAAGTCATTAGCAGCACAGCACCCGACTGTGCACCGCTTACTGACAATGCATTCATGATTTCAAAATTGATCGCTGCAAGTGCGCCCGCGATCCCAGCAAAAGTGCCTGAAAGACAAAAGGAGATAAAACGAATCATTTGGGTCGAGTAGCCAATAAACTCGGCGCGCTCTGGATTCTCGCGAACAGCGTTGGCCATCCGTCCAAATGGGGTTTGTGTGATCGCAAACATCGCCAGAACCGCAAAAAAAGTCCATGCTGCTATGAGGTAATAGACCTGAATTTGGGCGCCAAAGTCTAGGCCGAGCCAAGCTGCAAGCTTAGAGCGATCTGCGCTAACGCCTTCTTCGCCACCAAAAAACGAACGCATGATCAGCGACGAAGCTGCTACAAGTTCGCCAAGCCCAAGCGAAATCATGGCGAAAGCGGTGCCAGCGCGCTTGGTCGATACCCATCCAAAAATAAGAGCGAAAAGCAAACCAGTTACAGCGCCTACGATCGGTACGACGATTAAAGGCATCGATGCCGAAGGCCCAGCCAGTATTTGTAGCGCATGGATCGACATGAAGCCAGCTAGCCCGTAATACACAGCGTGACCAAATGAAAGCATGCCGGTTTGTCCGAGGAGCATGTTATAGCTGAGTGCAAAGACCGCCATGATGCACATGAGGCTCATCTTCGTTAATGAAGTGCCTGAGTCGAAGACAAAGGGCAGGGCTAGCAAAATCAGCGCTGCCAGGGGCCAAATTGCATAACGCTTCATGCTATGTTTCCCGATTGCCCATGAGACCCGTTGGCCTGAAGATCAAAATCAATATCAAGAGAAGATAAGGTATGACAGGCGCCACCTGTGCCACGGTCACGCTCCAAAGATCGCCAAGAACCGTACCTACTTGTGGATTAAATGGCATAAATGCAAAAAGATCCGATAAGGAAACATTAATTGCTACCGCGAAGGTCTGCACTAAGCCGATCAACAATGAAGCAATAAATGCACCGGTGAGCGAACCGAGGCCACCAAGTACCACAACTACAAACAGAATCGGCCCAAGAAGCGCTGCCATCGAGGGCTGGGTGACCAGAGCAGGGCCTGCAATCACACCGGCGAGACCGGCCAAAACCGATCCGCCTCCAAATACCATCATAAAAATACGAGGTACGTTATGTCCTAGCATGGCAACCATGTGGGGGTGACTGAGCGAGGCCTGGATAATTAATCCAACCCGTGTTTTAGTTAAAACCCATAACAATACGATAAACATACCAATGGCTATGCTTAGCATGAAGACCTTATAAGCAGGATATGTTGTTCCGAACATGGTGAAGGCAACAAAATCCAAGGCCTCTGGGACACGGTAATCAACCGGCAGTTTGCCCCAAATCATCTGGACAACTTCTTCGATCACAAAGGCAAGGCCAAAGGTGAACAAGAGCTCTGCGACATGGCCATGCTTGTGAACCTGCCGCAATCCAAAGCGCTCTATCAATGCGCCGACAAGCCCGACGAGTAGTGGGGCAACGAAAAGGCCAATCCAAAAGCCAAGATGCTTGGCAATTTCAAAGCCAAAGTAGGCACCAAGCATGTAAAAGCTCGCATGCGCAAAGTTGAGAACGCCCATCATCGAGAAG
>VGHV01000071.1 GCA_016868095.1 Betaproteobacteria bacterium | reverse complement strand
CGGGTGATTGCCGTCAACAACACAGCCATTCAAACGTGGCGGGGCCTCGAACTGGCGCTAAGGGCAGCCCGGCCAGGCCAAGTCGAACTGGCTTTTGAAAAGCTCGGTGTGATTGAGGTCAGTTCGCAGGAACTCGCCAAGCAAGCTGGCGCTGCTGATACGGGCGACTTGCTCAACCCGCGCTCACTGGGACTGCGCCCCATGGTGCTCGAATTAGCGATCGGGCAAGTCTTGCCGCAAAGCGCCGCTGAGGCTGCGGGTATGCAGGCAGGAGACCGGTTGCTACGGGTTAATGAGCAAGCAGTTCGCGATGCAAAAGCGCTCATCGATTTGATTCGCCGCTCGCCGAATCAGTCCATGCTTTTTGAGGTTGAACGCGAAGGGGAGCGATTGCGCATCGAGCTAACGCCTAGGATCGACGAAACCGACCGGGCGGCTTCGCAGAACGGCCTTGATGCAAATCAACGGCAACATGCTCGCATCGGTGCAAGCCTCAGTCCTCGATTTGACATGGTGCAAATGCCTCGGGATTGGTTCAACCTCATCGAATCGGCCAGTATTCAAACCTGGCACGTTACGTCGCTCACCGTCACAAGCCTTTGGCGCATGCTGACCGGTGAACTCTCCTGGCGCCAGCTTGGGGGTCCGGTCAGTATTGCCGATCAGGCAGGCCAAAGTGCTCAACGCGGGGCCAACGCCTACCTCGGCTTTCTTGCAGTGCTCAGCATCGGACTTTTTGTGCTCAATATGATTCCCCTACCCATGTTGGACGGTGGGCATTTGGTATATTGCGCCATTGAGCTGATCCGCGGTCGAGCTTTGTCGGATGCCCTCCGATTACGACTCCAACAGCTTGGTCTGACGGCCATTCTGGCGCTCACCATGATTGCCTTATGGAATGATTTTTCGCGTTTTTTCTAGAGCCAGAATCCGATAACAAGTGAACTGTTACCTAAAGTTGCCGCTTCAGCGCCTTAACACGATTGTGCTGTTTAAGGGTCTTTTAAGCCTTCTGGTTGTTTTTGCTTTCACGGGTTCTGCTCGGGCATTTGAAGCCTTTAAGGTTGCCGATATTCGGATCGAGGGTATCCAGAGGACCGACCCCGGCACAGTTTTTAGTTACTTACCGATTCGTATTGGCGATAGCCTGCAGGAGGCACAGGCCATCACGGCGATAAGGGCACTTTTTGCGACTGGTTTTTATAAAGATGTTCGGCTTGAGCGCGATGGCAATGTGCTTGTTGTCTACATCGAGGAGCGGCCCGCTGTCGGATCGGTCAGCTTCGATGGGATTAAGGAATTTGATAAGGAGGTTGTTCGTAAGGCCTTGTCGGATTCTGGGCTCGCCGAAGGACGAATTTTTGACCGAAGCTTGCTTGATCGGGCAGAGCAAGAACTCAAAAGGCAGTACCTATCACGCGGCAAGTACGCGGTCCGGGTGATTGCCACAGTGACGCCTTTGGAGAGGAACCGCGTCGGTGTGAATTTGGACGTAACTGAAGGCGAAAACGCAAAAATTGCACAGATTAGTTTTGTCGGCAATGCAGCTTTTTCAGAGCGCCAGCTTTTGGATCAGATCAAGCTTCAGCGGCCTGGCTGGACCACGTGGTATACCAAAAACGATCAGTATGCGAAGGAAAAGCTGCAGGCGGATTTAGAGGCTTTGCGATCGTTTTACACCGAGCGCGGCTATCTTGAATTTCAAGTCGATTCGACCCAGGTCTCGATTTCACCCGACCGACAAGATGTTTTTATCACCATCGCCATGAAAGAGGGTGAGCAATTTCGAGTTGCAGATGTTGCATTCGGCGGCGTGTTGCTCGGTCGAGAGGACGTTTTTCGTGCCGCCATGAAGCTTAAACGGGGCGATGTTTTTAATGGTCGCTTGCTGAGTGAGAGCGCCAAACGAATGAGCGATGAGCTTGCTGTCTTGGGTTATGCCTTCGCCAATGTAAACCCCGTTCCTGAAATTGTGAGAGAGCGTCGCGAAGTCAACTTCACGGTAGTGATCGATCCCGGACGCCGTGTCTATGTGCGCCGTATCAACATTTCGGGTAATGCAAGAACGAAAGATGAGGTTATTCGGCGTGAGCTGAGGCAGTTTGAGGATTCATGGTACGACGCTGGTCGTATTCGCTTATCGCGTGAACGGGTGCAGCGAACCGGCTTTTTTAAGCAGGTTCAAATTGATACGGTGCCGGTTCCCAATACAGCTGATCAGGTCGACTTGGCGGTTGTTGTCGAAGAGCTTCCAACAGGAAACTTCAACATCGGTGCGGGCTTTTCATCGACCGAGCGTGTTGTCTTTACCGCCAGCATTAACGAGAGTAATTTATTTGGTTCGGGCCAGTCGCTGTCGATGAGCGTCAATACGAGCCGTCTCTACCAAACCTTGGCAGTTTCTTGGTCAAACCCTTATTGGCGACGCGATGGTATAGGCCGATCCGTTGATTTCTACACCCGAAAATTCGATGCTGCAACCTTGAATTTAGGTCAGTACACCTTGCGAAACAACGGCGCTGGGATTAGGTTTTACATGCCCTACACCGAATTCACTAAGCTTGGGGCAGGGCTTACGTTTGAGCAAAACCAGGTTGGGCTCGGCCTTAATCCGCCGCAGCGTTTTCTGAGCTATGTGAATCTCTTTGGCGAAAATCCCAGAACGGTTTTGAGCAATCTCACCTGGTCAAGGGATAGCCGGGATAGCGCCTTCCAACCGCGAGAAGGTTCTCTCATGATCGCAAGCTTGGACACTGCGCTACCAGGGCTTGATTTGCAGTACTTTCGACTCACCCATGTACAAAATTGGTATTTCCCGGTTAGCCGCCAGTTAACATTAGGGCTCACCGCTGATCTGGGCTATGGCCAAGCTTACGGTGGCCAACCCTATCCATTTTTTAAGAATTTTTATGCTGGCGGCATCGGCAGCGTGAGGGGTTATTTCCCGTCCTCGCTCGGCCCGCGTGACGCGGTTGACGGCGCTGCACTTGGTGGTCGTGCCAAGACCGTGTTCAATGCCGAACTTGGTTTTCCTATCCCGGGAACCAAGGGCGATATGGGCTTAAGAGCTTTCGCTTTTACCGATGCTGGAAATGTTTTCCCCGGTGGTAGTCCCGACTTCGGATCACTCCGATACTCTGCAGGTCTCGGAGTCGCCTGGATGTCACCCTTTGGGCCGCTTAAGCTTAGTTTTGGCGTTCCCATCCGTCCGGAACCAACCGACCGAACCCAACGTATTCAGTTTCAGGTTGGAACCGGGCTTTAGGCCTGTGCCTCGAAGCCTTGTTCGCCAGAACTATGCGATGATCCGGCCTGTTGAACAAGGTGCGATATTTTTATTGGAACTGTTTTATGGGAATCGTTTGCTATGACTAGCATCACAATGATGAACTCGACAGCTAGAGGTTTTTACCAAGGGTTAAGTTCAGGCGTTCGCCCTCAGCATGTGATCGTATCGATCGTCTTCGCGCTTGCGATGCTCACGCCTTGGGCGGTCAGTGCGGCCGACACACCGCGCATTGCGGTGGTTCAAACGGAGCGAATCCTTCGCGAAGCAGCCCCGGCCAAGGCTGCGCAAACCAAGCTTGAGCAAGAGTTTGGCAAGCGCGATAAAGAGTTACAAGAGCTAGGGGCAAAGCTGAAAGCCGCTGGTGAACGACTCGAGCGTGATGCCGCCGTCATGGCAGAGTCTGAGCGTGCGCGTCGACAGCGTGAGGTTGCTGATTTGGATAAGGAATTTCAGCGACGTCAACGGGAGTTTAGAGAAGACTTAAACCAGCGACGCAATGAGGAACTCTCTCAGGTCGTGGAGCGGGTTAATCGAGTGATTCGCCAGATTGCCGAGCAAGAAAAATTTGATCTTGTACTCCAAGAAGCTGTTTACTTTAGCCCGCGTATCGATTTGACCGACAAAGTGCTAAGAGCGCTTTCCGGTGCAAAATAGAAGGGTTGGTTCCGCTGCTAAGGTCTTTGCTTTTGGCGTCCTTCAGCAAGCGATTGGCGGTGAGTGCTCGCTCGATCACGCCTATTCCATCGAGGGCATAGCGAGTCTAGCGCGTGCTGGCCCAGGTCAGCTAAGTTTCTTAACCTCATCGCGCTATCGTCAAGAAGCCATGCAAACCGCTGCCTCGGTTGTGCTTTTGCGCGCTAAAGATCTTCCCTACTTGCCAAGCCACACGAAGGCTTGGCTGGTTGATGATCCCTATTTGGCCTACGCCAGGCTGACTGCGTTTTGGCGGTTTGGTGCACACCAGGACTTAGAGCATGCTCCTATTGCAAAGAGCGCTCGATTAGGTGAGGGGGTCATCCTTGGTCCTGGCGCCAGTATTGCTGATGGTGCCGTCATCGGTGATCGGGTTAGGCTAGCGCCTGGCGTTCATGTCGGTCCGGGGGCAGTGATTGGCGACGATTGCGAATTGCGTGCCGGAGTGGTTGTTGAGCATGCTTGTGAGATCGGGGCTGAGGTACTGATTCATGCAAACACGGTGGTTGGATCTGACGGATTTGGCTTTGCGCGGACCGCACAAGGCCAATGGGTCAAAATTCATCAACTCGGTTCGGTCCGTATTGGGGCAAACGTAGAAATTGGCGCCCAGTGCAGCATTGACCGTGGCGCACTCGACGACACGATGATTGGCAGGGGCTCGAAACTCGATAATCAAATTCAGATCGGTCACAATGTGCACCTTGGTGCGGACTGCGCGCTTGCGGGCTGTGTCGGCATTGCCGGAAGTACCAGCTTGGGAGATCGGGTCATGGTGGGCGGCAGCGCAGGGATTCTTGGCCATTTGACGATTGCCGATGATGTGGTGATCGCTGCCATGAGTTTGATTTCTCAATCGATATCTCAACCAGGAGTTTATGGTGGGGTCTTCCCACAGATGCCTCAAAAACAAGCTGAGCGAAGCGCGGCGGTACTTAAGCAATTGCCGAGCTTCAGGACCCGGGTCATGCGTCTTGAAGCGGCAGTCGATCAATTCCTAGGGAGTGATGAGAGTGAGTGACACGATCCTTCCATCTGCAAAGACCCACGCGGGTCTCGATATTCGAGCAATTCTTGAGCACTTGCCCCATCGTTACCCGATGCTATTGGTCGATCGAGTCCTTGATGTGGTGCCGGGGCAGTCGATCCATGCAATTAAGAACGTCAGTATTAATGAAGCGTTTTTTATGGGGCATTTCCCCCATATCCCGGTGATGCCTGGTGTTCTCATGATTGAAGCACTGGCGCAGGCCGCCGGAATTCTTTCTTTCCAGACAATGGGGCAAACGGCAGATCCAAGTTCTGTTTTTTATTTCGTTGGTATTGACGCTGCACGCTTTAAACGCCCTGTGGGACCCGGCGATCAACTCCATCTGAAGGTGAGCATCTTACGAGCCAAGGGCGGTATCTGGAAATATGAGGCTCGAGGCCTGGTTGATGATCAACTAGCGGTCGAGGCTGAGCTCATGTGTACCATGCGAAAAGTCGAAACCTAAGCACGTCATGTCCAGGATTCATCCGAGCGCAATCATCAGCAAAAAGGCCGAACTCGACGAGGATGTCGACATAGGTCCTTATTGTGTTATTGGCGACGGTGTCGAGTTGGCGTCGGCTTGTGTATTGATGTCGCATGTGGTGATTGAAGGGCCATGTCGTATCGCCTCCAATAACCGTTTTCATCCTTTTTCATCGATTGGTGGCCCGCCGCAAGATAAGAAGTATCGTGGCGAGCCCACATCGCTCGAAATTGGGCAGGGTAATGTCTTTCGCGAAGGCGTTACCGTCAATCGTGGGACTACTCAGGATCAGGGTCTCACGCGCATTGGCAGTGATAACTGGGTCATGGCTTATGTCCACATCGCTCATGATTGCGTCATCGGGAATCATTGCGTCTTGGCCAATAGCGTTAATCTCGCGGGACATGTTCAGCTTGGCGACTACGCGGTGCTTGGCGGCTATACGGGTGTTCATCAATTTTGTCAGGTAGGCGCGCATGTGATGGCTGGTATTGCCTCAGTCATTGTTAAGGACGTGCCGCCTTATCTGATGATTTCCGGAAATGCTGCAAAGCCCTTTGGATTGAACCGTGAGGGCTTAATGCGCAGAGGCTTTACTGATTCGCGTCTTAAATCGATGCAGGATTCATATCGTATTTTGTATCGCCAGGGTTTGAGGCTTGAGGAGGCGATTACAAGATTGCGGGAGCAGCACCAACAATTGATCGATGCTTCACTGACAGACGAGGCCAACGACTTAATGCTGAGCCTTCGTTTTCTCGAGGCGACAACTCGGGGCATTATTCGGCCTTAATGCGAGCTGACGAAGCCATCACTCAGGTTCCGCCTCTTAGAAGGCTTGCTCTTGTTGCGGGCGAATCATCGGGTGATCAAATTGCGGCTGCGGTGGTCGCCAAACTTTTTCAGCGAACCGCCCCGCTTGAGGTACGAGGCGTGGGTGGACCTTCACTTGCCGCTGCCGGGATGACTTGCGATGTTGGCATTGAGGCCTTGTCGCTTCGAGGCTATGTTGAGGTAATCAGGCACCTGCCTCGTTTATTGCGACTCCGCAAAAACTTGCTAGAACAGTTTAGCCGTTGGCCTGCTGACATTTTTTTGGGCGTCGATGCGCCCGACTTTAATTTGCAGCTTGCTGCCATGCTTAAGAGCCGTGGCATTCGTAGTTATCACCTTGTTGGCCCTTCGATTTGGGCTTGGCGGCCAGAGCGTAAGTGGCAGATTGCTAAGGCGGTTGACCACCTGCTCTTATTGTTCCCCTTTGAGGAAGCGCTTTATCGCGAGACCGGTTTGGCGACGACCTATGTTGGACATCCGATGGCTGATCAGATCAACTTCAACCCTGATCGGATGGCGGCACGCCAGGCACTTGGATTTGATATCGATCCAACTTTGAAATCGATCGTGGCAACATCCGACTCAGACCGCTGGTTTTGTTTGCTCCCTGGCTCGCGGACGGACGAGATTCATCAACATGCAGCGTTAATGCTTGAAGTGGCTCAGCAAATGGCTTTGCAACACCCGCATGCTTTGTTTTTGATGCCTGCGGCAAGTCCAAAGCTTCATGCTCAACTAAGGGACTTGATTGCCAGGCAGGTCCGTGTTGCGAGCAAGCGCATTATTTTGTATCACGGCGAGGCTCGTCGTTGTATCGCTGCCTGTGACCAGGTGCTCGCTGCAAGCGGGACCGTTTGCCTTGAGGCGGCTCTGATCGGCCGACCGATGGTCATCATTTATAGAATGCCTGCTCTGAGCTACCGATTGATGCGCAGGCTGCAGTTACAGCCATGGGTCGGACTTCCTAATATTCTGGCGCAAAAGTTCCTGGTGCCTGAGTTGATTCAGTCGAAAGCCACTGTTTCGGCCATTATTGATGCGCTGGAATCACAATGGGAAAATCAAGCATTGCTTGAGTCACTAAACGATGCCTTTTTCGCTATTCACCAGACCCTGCGCCGCGATTGTGCAAGCCGTTGTGCCGCCGTTCTCGAGGCAGCCTTGTTCACATGAAGACCGTGCTTCTTGCAGGCCTTGACGAGGCAGGAAGGGGTCCCCTTGCTGGCCCTGTGTTTGCCGCGGCCGTTATTTTGGATGCAAGGCGTCCGATTGATGGGCTGAGGGATTCCAAAAAGCTTTCTGAGAAAAACCGGAATACACTGAGGTCGCTGATCCTGTCGCAAGCAAGGGCGTATAGCATTGCGAGCGCAAGTGTTGAAGAAATCGATGAGCTCAATATCTTGCAGGCGAGTCTGCTCGCGATGCGAAGGGCTGCAATACGACTTGAAGCGCAACTCGATCATCGGACCATTGAGCTGAACTATTGGGTCGACGGTAATCAAGATCCCCGACTTGATCGGCCAACCCGATGTGTCGTGGGTGGGGATGACCTGGTACCAGCGATTGCTGCAGCCTCGATTCTTGCCAAGACCAGTCGGGATGCATGGATGATCGACGCTGCCGAGCGCTATCCCGCTTATGGGTTTGAGCGGCATAAGGGCTACCCAACACGCATGCACCGACAAGCCATCGCAGCCCATGGCCCATGCGATATGCATAGGCGTTCATTCTCATGGACGTGATTCGCTCACGTAGCAATGAGCTTGTGCAAGGCGTTCGCAAACTCGCCCATGACGCGGTGCTGAGGCGATCGCAGGGTCGCTGTGTACTGTTGGGTGAGCGGCTCATTCAGGATTGGCTAGCGCTGGGCGCCGTGCCCAGCCAAGTACTCATTCCGCAGCAGTGGCTGGCTAGACCCGAGGCACAGCGATTGCTCTTGAGCTGGCAAGCGCAACTGGGCGGCTTGGACCGGGCGAGGTCTTGTGCTTGGTTGCTGCTTGAGGGAACGCTGGCTGATGGCATACCAGGGCTTGCCACGGACGCTGCCCCGATAGCGGTCGCAGCCTTTGATGAGCAAGCGGACCTCGCGTCTCTGCCACAAGATGGCGATATCCTCTTTTTTGATGGCATTCAAGATCCTGGCAATCTTGGGACATGCTTGAGAACTGCGGCTGCGTTCGGCGTGAAGGCTTGCATTCCTGGTCCAGGTTGTGCCGACCTTTGGTCCCCCAAAACCCTGCGTGCTGCCATGGGTGCACACCAGCGCTTGAGCTTGTTCTCGGTGAGATCTTTTGAAAGTGTCATTGAGCGGCTGAGCGGGCCGATTCGGGCGGCTGATGCCCAGGGGCTTGCCGCTCATGACAGTGATTTGAGGCTTCCTGGGCTTTGGGTGCTGGGGGCCGAAGGAAGAGGTCTGTCAGCGGCGATCAAGCAGCACCCTCGTGTTTCGCTACACGCAATTCCGATGCAAAGTCACACTGAATCCTTAAACGCCGCCATGGCTCAGGGCATATTGCTATACGAACAATACCGTCAGCGCCAGCGTTAGCATGTCGCCAGCTTGAGCAGGTCGCTGGCGTTAGCGTATCGCTAGCGGTCGCCGAGCTGTTGCAAGATGGTCGTGGCTATTTCTTCGATAGATTTGGAGGTTGATGACAGCCAGCGAATGCCCTCGCGCCGCATCATGTGCTCGGCTTCGGCCACTTCATGGCGGCAGTTATTGAGTGAAGCGTACTGACTTCCTGGGCGTCGCTCATTGCGTACCTGGCTAAGTCGTTCGGGGGTTATGGATAAGCCAAACAATTTGCTGCGGTAGGCAAGTAGGGCAGGAGGGAGCTTTTTTCGCTCGAAGTCCTCGGGTATTAACGGGTAGTTAGCAGCCTTGAGTCCGTGTTGCATCGCCAGATAGAGGCTGGTGGGCGTTTTCCCCGACCGCGATACGCCTACCAAGATGACGTCAGCGTCCTTAAGGTTCGCCGAGGACTGGCCGTCATCGTGTGCAAGCGAAAAGTTTATCGCTTCAATGCGGTTTTTGTATTGCTGACTGTCGGCGACATTGTGTAAACGCCCGATGGTATGGGTGGATTTCATGTCCAACTCTTGCTCAAGCGGTGCAACAAAGCTTGCGAAGAGATTGATTACAAAGGCGTTTGCGTCTCGCATGACCGCTGCAATCTCGGGATTCACCAAGGTTGAGAACACCAAGGGCCGCGTGGATTCGACTTCGCTGCATCGATT
>VGHV01000070.1 GCA_016868095.1 Betaproteobacteria bacterium | reverse complement strand
TGTGGTCGTGCTCATACCATGGGCAGGTCTTGGTAAGTATCCTTTGCACTTAATGGTGATGGCAGCCCTTTGGGGCTACATCTACACCAGTTGGGCGATCATGGGTCGCTTGGGCATGGTGAGCTTTGGCCATGGCGCCTTTCTGGGCGTCGGTGCTTACTCGGTGGTTCTTTGCTGGAATCTTTGGGGCTTGTCGCCTTGGATTGGGGCGCTGATTGGCGTGGTCGCCACGGTGGTGCTTGCGGTGATCATCGGCTACCCGTGTTTTCGTTTCAAGATCGTCGGCCATTACTTCGCCTTGGTCACCTTGGCACTTTCCGAGGTTGTACGCCTGGTGATTGTCGCGCTTCGCGAACAAACCGGGGGCTCACTTGGTATCACGCCCAAGTCGGCCTTGGGCGGTGGCGAGTCTTATTCCTTGATGGCCTTGCAGTTTGACAGCAAGCTTGTCTGGTTCTACATCATGCTTGCCTTTTGGCTGATGGCGCTTTGGGTGTGGCATCAGGTGGACCGCAGCATGACCCGCCTTGCGCTTCAGGCAATCAGCGATGAAGAAGATGCCGCAGCCTCGGTGGGCATTCCGGTTAATCGTTCCAAACTCCAAATCACCGTGCTATCGGCGGTGATGACTTGCATTGGTGGCGTCTTGTATGCCCAGTATCAGCTCTATATCTCACCGGAGACGGTGTCGGGGATCAGTATCTCGCTGCAAATGGTGTTTGGCGCCATCGCAGGAGGCATGTTTATTTTGCTTGGACCCACGTTTGGTGCGGTCTTCTTGTTAATGCTTTCTGAGGGCTTGAGAATTCTGGTCGGAAACGATATCCACGGCATTGACCAGTTGATTTACGGTTTATTGCTGGTTCTCTTCATTATTTTTATGCCCGAAGGGATTCTGGGTGGATTGCTCAAGCGTTTAAAGGCTGCGCCCGCACAAAGCGGCCAGCAGTCTTTGGCGCAACGCAGTTAAATCACCGCGTAAAGTTAAATCACCGCGTAAAGCGCAACCATCGCGTAAAGCGCAACCATCGCGATAAGCTAAACCATCGCCTCATCATCTCATCAAGCATCGAAACGAGTCTCACCATGACAACAACAAGCAAGCAAATCCCCGAAAATATTCGTTATATCGAGCACGGTGCGGGCGGCCCAGCCGAGGTCATGCATATCGCCCAAGCACCCTGCCCAAAACCTGCGGCAGGCGAAATCTTGATTAAGGTTGCCTATGCTGGGGTCAATCGTCCTGATGTTTTGCAGCGCTCCGGTAAATACCCACCGCCCCCAGGCGCACTGCCTTGGCTTGGTCTGGAAGTATCGGGATGGGTGGCTGCACTTGGCGAGGGCGTAAGCGACTGGCAAGTCGGTGATCAGGTTTGCGCGCTCTGTAATGGCGGGGCTTATGCCGAATATGTTTGTGTACCGGCAGGCCAAGCACTCGCTCTGCCCAGCGGGCTTGGCCTTGATATCGCCGCTGCCTTGCCTGAAACCTACTTTACGGTCTGGGCAAATGTGATTGAACGCGGACGTTTGAAGGCCGGGGAGCGCATCTTGATTCACGGGGGTTCGTCAGGTATTGGCATGACGGCGATCCAAATGGCCAAAGCTTGGGGGGCCGAAGTGTTCACAACGGTTGGCTCGGCCGATAAGATCGAGGCGGTCAAAGCGATTGGTGCCGATCATGCGATCAATTACCGCGAAGCAGACTTCCAGGAGGAAGTGGCGCGGATCACTGCTAAGCAAGGGGTCAACCTGATCCTCGATATGGTCGGTGGGCCTTATATCGATAAGAACCTGAAATCCCTGGCGCTAGAGGGTCGTTTGGTTCAAATCGCCTTTTTGCAAACGCCAAAAGTTGAAATCGACTGGACGCAGTTGATGATTCGAAGGCTTAGCTTTACCGGCTCAACTTTGCGCGCGCGAAGCGCAGCCGATAAGCAAGGACTTGCCCAATCGCTCAAGCAGCACATCTGGCCTTATCTTGAGCGCGGACAGATGCTGCCCTCCATTTACGCGGTCTTTGATCTTGCCGATGCAGCCAAAGCGCATGCCTTGATGGAGTCATCCCAGCATATCGGCAAAATTTTGCTCAAAGTTTCCCGCTAAGCCGCGCTTGGCAGCTAGGTTTGTACTAAGCGCCGCTGTCTGGCGGCAGCGTGAACAATGCCAAGCCCCAGCCCTAAGGTGACTGCGGCAGTGCCGCCGTAAGACATAAAGGGTAGAGGCACGCCGACCACGGGTAGCACGCCTGTGACCATCCCCATATTGACAAAGGCGTAGGTGAATAGCATCAGCGTGAGGGCAGCAGAGGCTAGTCGCTCGAATAAGGTCGACGCACGTCGGGCGATCTCAAGCCCGCGCAACACCATGGCTGCGTAAAGACCGATTAGCAGCACGTTGCCCAAAAGACCCCACTCTTCGCCAAAGACGGCAAAAATAAAGTCGGTGGTGCGTTCGGGGATGAACTCCAAATGGGTTTGGGTACCTTCAAACCAGCCCTTGCCCCAAAGCCCGCCAGAACCCACGGCAATCATCGATTGCAAAATATGAAAACCCTTGCCCAAAGGGTCTCGGCTTGGGTCAAGCAGGGTGCAAACCCTTTGTTTTTGATAATCATGCAAGACCATCCAGTGGACATCGGGCGCACACCAGCTCGATCCAAACACCCACAATGAACCCAGACCAAGGCTAAGCGCCAAGACCACAGGAAGTATCAGCCGATAACTGAAACCCGCCATAAAGAGCACAAATCCGCCTGCAGCAAAGACCAAAATCCCCGTACCCAGATCAGGCTGCCGAATGATTAAGAGCAAGGGCAACAAGAGCAAGCCCGCGGCGATGGCAAAGTCGCTCGCTCGCAACTGCCCCTCGCGTTGGGCAAAAAACCAGGCAAGCATCAAGGGCATGGCAATTTTCATCAATTCTGAGGGCTGTATCCGCACGATGCCCAAATGCAGCCAGCGTCGAGCACCCTTGCTGACATCGCCGAAAAGTGCCACGGCAATAAGCAGCACAAGTCCCAAGGCATAAAGCGGCAATGCACTTTGTGCAAGCCAAGGCACAGGAATTCTTGCCACGAGCCACATAAGGGCAAGTGACAAAAGTAGATTGCGGGCATGGGCTTCGGTGCGGGCAGGAAAATCAGCCGCTGCCGAAAGCATGGTCAGCATGCTAATGGCCATGAGGACAAGGGTGATGAGAAGCAGTGGCCGGTCAAACACATCGACATTTCGCCTAAAAAAGGCAAGTGGTGCGAAGCCTGTCCAGGCCATGGCTAAGGCCGCCCTTGTTGACTAAGCAAGTGGTGATCAAAGACTTTGCGCGCAATCGGGGCTGCGGCTTGTGCGCCAAAACCACCGTTTTCCACGATCACAGCAAGCGCAATCTTCGGCGCATCGAGGGGTGCAAAGGCCACATAAAGCGAGTGATCTCGGTGCCGTTCGGCAATTCGCTTGGCATCGTAACGCTCGTTTTGCTTAATCCCGATGACCTGCGATGTTCCCGTCTTACCGGCCGAGCTGTAGCCCGCTCGTGCAAAAACCGACTGTGCCGTACCCATCAGATTCACTTCTTGCATGGCTGAAACCACGAGATTTAGGTGTGCTGGTTGAACTGCCGTATCGTGCAAAACCGCAGGCGCGATGGTTTGATCCTTGGCACTGCTCGGGTCGACAATCCGGCGAACAAGCCGCGGCCTCATCACCTTCCCTTGATTGGCTAGCCCCGCTGTGGCCACCGCTAATTGCAAGATCGTGAAAGCGTTATAACCCTGACCAATCCCGATCGAAGGGCTTTCTCCAGGCAGCCAGCGTTGTTTGAAACGCTTCATCTTCCATTTGGTGGTTGGAAGTATGCCGCTCGCTTCGCCTTCAAGGTCGATACCGGTTGGTTCACCAAAACCCCACTGCCGCACATAATCGGCGATCAGGTCAGGCCCCATGTCATGCGCCAGCTGATAGTAGTAGGTGTCACTTGAAACAACGATCGATTTTTTCAAATCGACCGAGCCGTGCCCTTCAGGCCTTGAATCGCGGAATCGGTGGCCGCCAAGTTCAAAGTAGCCGGGGTCGCGGTAATGCTGGTTTGGGTTTCGTTTGCCCGTTTGGAGTGCGGCAAGCGCCACAAAGGGTTTATAGGTCGAACCGGGCGGGTAGGTACCCCTAAGCGCCCGATTAAGCAGTGGCAGGTCCGGATCTTTGTTGAGACTGTTCCAGCTTTGCGGGTCGATGCCGTCGATAAATAAGTTGGGATCAAAGTCAGGGCGCGAGACGAAAGCGAGCACATCACCGGTTGAAGGTTCAATCGCAACCAAGGCGCCTCGCCGGTCGCCGAAGGCTTCGGTCGCCACTTGTTGCAAGCTAATGCTCAGGCTTAAGTGCAGATTCATCCCCGCGCTTGGGGCGATGCGTTCGAGTTCACGCGAGATTCTTCCTCCGGCGGTCACTTCGACGCGATCGAATCCGGTTTGTCCGTGTAATTGATGCTGGTAGCTACGCTCTAGTCCTGTTTTACCCACATGGGTGCTGCCCGCGTAGTTGAGGCTATCGTCCCGATCTTCAAGCTGGCGCTTTTCGGCTTTCGAGATCCGCCCGATGTAGCCGACGACATGCGCCATTAGGGAGGCATGAGGATAACTTCGATAAAGCCTGGCTTTGATTTCGACGCCTGGAAGCCGATAACGATTGGCGGAAATACGCGCGACTTCTTCATCGCTTAAACGGACCTTAAGCGGCAGTGAATCGAGGCTGCGGCTTTCTTTGAGCAATTGGCGAAAGCGCCGTTTATCTTTCGGCGAAACCTCGATAATCTGATCGATGACATCCAAGGTTTGTTCAATCGATTCGGTTTGCGCAGGGGTTATTTCCAGGTTATAGGCTGGCGTGTTGTCGGCTAAGACTTCCCCCTCGCGGCTGAAAATCACCCCGCGCGCAGCCGGCACGGGGACAAGTGCGATGCGGTTATCTTCAGCCTTATCCCAATAAGCATCGTGCTGCACCACTTGTAGCCATACAAAGCGCGAGAGCAAAAGACCCAAGAGCACGAGCATGAGGGCGGCAGATACGAGGCTGCGCTGCTCGAAAATGATCTTGCCTTGTGATTGGGTGCTGAGCATGGGTGCTTCTTTTGCGCTTCGGTTGCGTGCTCGAGATGGGGTAGGCGATGATGCAAGCTTAAAGCGGACGCGTTTCGTCGTATTCAACCGAGCGACGCTGTGGTGCTAAAAGCATGGGTGCAAATAAGGGCCACAACAGCCCTGTGCTCATCGGCGAGAGAAAAATCCACCAACCAGGAAACTCGGCGCCTAAGGCTAAGCGCAACAAGACACGGCAAGCTTGGGCAATTAGCAATAAGGTGATCACATGAAGCATCTGCCCAAGCAGGCCAAAAGCCAGTAATCGTCGATGCAGTGCGACCGCACCGAAGCTAATCACCAAAAAGCCCAGTGCCTGTTCGCCGAGCACCGCGCTAGCATGAACATCTAAGAGGACGCCAAGCATGAAGGCCCAGGTAAAGCCAATCATTCGGGGCTGTTGAACCCCCCAAAAACTTAATACCAAGGCGGTCCATTGCGGGACGGCAGCGGATTGTCCCCATGGAAGAAGGTCGAGCAAAAGAGCAAACATGACGGTGAAGGCCGCGAAAAAACCGTTGGCCGGCAACAAGAGCAGTTCGGGCTTTGCAAAACCATTACCAGACCCGTTGGGAGGAAGATTCATGCTTGCCTCATCTCGCTTATCGAAGGGTGAAACGTTTCATCGTGTTTTCTCTTTAAGCCTTTCCTTGCCTTTTTCGGCCGCCTTGTCGCGAGCCTTTTCGCCATCGCTACGCTTTTCCTTATCGGCCTGCTTTTCGTCCTCGCTGATCGGCGCCGGGCCTGCCTCAGGACCAACAATCAGCACAATGCGGCTGCGGTCGATACCGCCTGCGGGCTTGACCAGGACCCTCGGAAACGGGCTGCCAGGATTACGATCGATTTGATGAACGAGTCCGGTCATGACGCCCGGCGGGAACACACCATCAATGCCCGAGGTCAGCAAGACGTCGCCCACTTGCATCTCGGCCGAGCTCGCTGTGAACTTCAATTCCATCACGCCGCCATGGCCGCTGCCAAACAGCACGGCTCGCTGGCCGTTTCGCTGATTTACCACGGGCACGGCCATGCTTGGATCGGTCATCGCGGTCACTTCAGCACTGCGTTGATAGCTTCGGGTCACTTGGCCGATTAGGCCTTGCGCATCCATAACAGCGTGGCCAGGCTCAATGCCGTGGCTGAGTCCTTTGTTGATGGTCAGGCGTCGGACATAGTAGTCGCGGCGCTCGCTTGTAATTTGCGCTGCGCGACTTACCCAGCTCTTTCGAGGGCTAATTTGCATCAGTGCCCGCAAATGCTGGTTTTCCTGATCGAGTTCAGCATCGCGTTGGGCTACTAATGCCATGCTGGCAAGCAAAGTCTGCAACCGCCGATTCTCCTCGCGCAAGCCCTCAGCCTGATGCACTTCACTCACCCATTTCCGCCACCAATCGCCAGGCGAACTCACCGCTTCCTCCATGGGCAATAGCACCGAGACCACAGACGAGCGCAAGGGTTGCAGCCAATGCTGCCGGGTGTCAAGACAAGCGAGCGCTATGGCTGCCAAGGCAAAACCGATAAATCGAATCGTGGCCGGTAAGCCTTGGCGAAACAGTGGCGGTGCACTGCCCTGCATCGCAGCGCCGAATTACTCGTACGTGAAAATGGAGCTTAACTGATCCATACGCTCGAGCGCCATGCCGCAGCCCTTGACCACGCAAGTGAGCGGCTCTTCGGCAATTAGGACTGGCAGACCCGTTTCTTCAACCAAAAGCCTGTCCAAATCGCGCACAAGCGCACCACCACCGGTAAGCATAATGCCGCGCTCGGTGATGTCAGCACCTAATTCAGGTGGGGTTTGCTCAAGGGCTACCTTCACTGAGGTAACGATCTGGTTGAGGGGGTCGTTGAGCGCTTCCAGAATCTCATTGGATGAGACGGTAAATGTGCGCGGGATGCCCTCGGCTAAATTGCGTCCCCGGACTTCCATTTCACGCATCTCAGCGCCCGGGAAAGCCGACCCGATTTGCTTTTTGATCGCCTCGGCAGTCGGCTCGCCGATCAACATGCCATAGTTGCGCCGCACATAATTCACAATCGCTTCGTCGAACTTATCGCCACCTACACGGACCGATCCTTTGTACACCATGCCGCCAAGCGAGATAATGCCAACCTCGGTTGTACCCCCGCCGATGTCGACCACCATCGAACCACTTGCATCCGAAACCGGCAATCCAGCCCCAATCGCAGCAGCCATCGGCTCTTCGATCAAGAAAACCTGCGAGGCCCCCGCGCCGAGCGCTGATTCACGGATCGCACGCCTTTCAACCTGGGTCGAGCCACAGGGTACGCAAATGATGATGCGAGGGCTTGGCGAAAACAGGCGCGAGTCATGCACCATCTTGATGAATTGCTTGAGCATTTGCTCAGTGACCGTGAAGTCTGCGATCACGCCATCTTTCATCGGCCGGATTGCTTCGATGTTGCCGGGCACCTTACCGAGCATTTGCTTGGCTAATGCCCCTACCGCAGCGATCGTTTTTTTACCGCTCGGACCACCCTCGGTGCGGATGGCCACCACAGAGGGTTCGTTGAGCACAATGCCCTTGCCACGCACGTAAATCAGGGTGTTTGCGGTACCCAAATCGATGGCAAGGTCGGTGGAAAAATATTTACGGACGAATCCGAACATGAGGGGCTCGGCAAAGAAAGCTCAAAGGAAGCATCATACCTTGGTTAGAATCGGGGCATCATGCATTTAACTGAAGAAGACATTCGGCGCCTTGCGCGTCTGGCGCGTTTGGCCTTGCCTGCCAGTGAGTTGGGCCCGGTCCAAGCCAAGCTCAATGCGGTGATGGGCCTTATTGAAAGCCTGCAATCGGTCGATACCCAGTCGGTGATGCCGATGTCCCACCCCCACGACCCCTTGTTGCGTTTGCGCGACGACCTTCCCAGCGAAGCGGATCAGCGCGAGGCCTTGCAAGCCCCGGCTCCACTGGTTCGAGACGGGCTTTACCTGGTTCCCCGGGTGATTGAGTGAACCAAGGATGAGTGAAAATAGCCGCCTTCTTGCACTTGCAAAGGCCTTACGTCGCGGTGAGACATCAAGCGAACAACTGACCCGGGATGCGCTTGCGCGCATCGGTCAAAGTAAGCTCAACGCTTTTATCGATGTCCTGCCCGAACGAAGTATCGAGCAGGCAAAAGTTGCCGATCAACGTCTTGCTGCAGGCGATGATCATCCACTGCTCGGTATTCCGCTTGCGCATAAAGATATTTTTGTAACCCGGCATTGGCGCTCGACGGCGGGGTCGCGCATGCTTGCCAACTATGTGAGTCCTTTTGATGCCGCGGTGGTAGAACGCCTTGCTCAGGCTGGGATGGTTTGCGTCGGTAAGCTCAATTGCGATGAATTTGCGATGGGTTCCACCAACGAGCACTCTTATTTTGGCGCAGTGTCCAATCCCTGGGATCTTCAACGCGTACCCGGTGGTTCTTCGGGCGCTTCGGCTGCTGTTGTCGCTGCGGGCATGCTTGAGGCTACAACCGGTACCGACACAGGCGGCTCCATACGGCAGCCTGCTGCGCTTTGCGGGGTGACGGGCATCAAGCCTTCTTACGGACGGGTATCGCGATGGGGCATGATCGCTTTTGCTTCAAGTCTTGATCAGGCAGGACCCATGGCACGAAGTGCTGCGGACTGCGCCTTACTTTTGCAAGCCATGGCCGGATTTGATGCCCGCGATGCGACCTGTCGCGATTTGCCTGTCGAAAACTTTAGCCGGGGCATCGGACGTGCGCTTGAGCATGCCAGCGAGTCGATGCCTTTGCGGGGCTTGCGCATTGGTTTACCGACCGAGTGGTTTGCCGACGGGCTCGATGCCGGCCAGCGTCGGGTTATTGAAGCGGCGATTGCCGATCTCGAGCGGCTGGGCGCTCAAAGCTTAAGCGTGAGCCTGCCTCGCACTGACTTGTCGATTCCTGCCTACTATGTGATTGCGCCAGCAGAAGCTTCAAGTAATTTGGCACGATTTGATGGCGTACGTTTTGGACATCGTGCAAGTGAGGTCAGCGATCTTGAATCGCTTTACGAACGCTCACGCGCTGAAGGATTCGGTGCTGAGGTTAAGCGACGGATTATGGTGGGGACTTATGTGCTTTCCCAGGGCTATTACGATGCGTATTATGTGCAAGCACAAAGGCTAAGGCGTCTGATCGCCCAGGATTTTGCCCAAGCGCTGAGCCAGTGCGACCTCTTGCTTGGTCCGGTCACGCCGACCGCTGCCTGGCCCAAGGGTGCGATGCAAGACGACCCGACTCAAATGTATTTAGCCGATGTTTACACCTTGGGCGCAAGCCTTGCCGGGCTTCCTGGTATGTCTGTGCCTTGCGGTTTTGTCGGCGAACCAGGCCTGCCCGTCGGTATGCAATTGGTTGGCGCTGACTGTTCCGAGGCTTTGTTATTGCAGGTTGCCGATCTTTATCAACAAGCCACAGCCCACCATCGGGCGATGCCCGCGGAGTCATCCTCATG
>VGHV01000069.1 GCA_016868095.1 Betaproteobacteria bacterium | reverse complement strand
GGCAAGAACGTGAATCATGGACTTAAGTCTCCTGGCAAATTAAGTTGGCTGGCGATGTACCGGGCAGCTCCGGTGAAACTGAGGTGCTTCGTCGCGCTCGTGCATGCTGTAGTCGCGGTCGACCCAACCCAGAATCGGCCCTGGGTAGTCGGGTGGGCCGATTTTGCAAGCCCATTGTTGATCGACATGGGGTTTTGCCGCTTGCTCATCCAAGCGCTCTGATCGAACACTTAATACAAGCCCTGCATGATAAAGGCTTTGAAACTTCTCGATCTGACTTAGTCTGCCACTTGCTTCGAGCGACTTAGCAGGTGTAGCTTTTGCTGCTTCAAGCTCATCGTCTTTAGCCATCGCAGGGTTAGCGCGCTTGTCAGCTTCTTCGTAGTGGATCTGGATGCCCAGCCTTGGTTTGCCAGGCCGTTGATCATAAACTGGGGACCAAGCGCGATCGCCTTGGAGCACGGTGGATATTCTTAAGCGATACCCGGCTAGGATGTTTTCTCGTGCTTCACGCTGTGCGTAAAAATGTGGTTCGAAACTGCGCCAGCGTGCAATCGATGCCTCGTCGTGCCAAAGCGAGTGTGAAAGATAGACCTCTGGACGGGAAAGACTCTGGAAACGGTCGATATAAAGAAAGCCCTCCGTCTGCAAAAGCGAAGGCCTCAAGCTTGCTGCGATGTCCAAATATCGCGGCAGCTGGCCAGGCTTTGGTTCGAATTCAAACAAAAGGGCTAACACGTCTAAGGTGGGGATTGATTAGCTTGAGGCTTTATGTTTAAGAAGCACTTGATAAATCTGATCTTTTAAATGTAACTTTTCCTTTTTCATGCGCTCGATTTCCTCATCGCGTGCATGAACCTGGTTGATGTGATCTTCTAGATTTTTGATCTTCTGATCGAGGTCGTTATGTTTATCAAACAAATGTTTGAAGTGCATGTCTTCGGTTTTAAGGCGACTCATTAAATCGCGAAATTCTGGAAACATAAAAACTCCTCGGGTAGTTGATTGACGCTAACCCAACATGGTACCCGCCCTAGGACCTAGGACTAGTGCCCAAAAGTGCAATATTGTCGTAGACTCCGCGTGACTACCAACTAGACCTTGCACATCCACTTTTTGACACCGACCTTATGGCAGAAGAAACCCAACAGGAAGCCCCTAAAAAGCAGCTCTCTTTGGCGGAGCAGATTAAGGAAGGTGCAAAGGCTGCAGGGGCCGCACCAACACGATTTGAAGACCTCGATGGAGCGTCAAAAGCGGCGGTTGTTTTGCTGTCCGTTGGACCTGAAGTTGCCGCCGACGTATTGCGCCAGGTCACTCCTATGGAAGTGCAGCGAATTTCGAGCAAGATGGCGATTGTGCGGTCGCTCAACCGGGATATTTTGTTGTCGGTGCTGAGAGATTTCAAAGAGGCTACTGTGAGCAATGCGCAAGTGGCTTTCGATACCGACTCGTTTATGCAGAACATGCTGCAAAAGGCACTAGGTACCGAGGGTGCTTCGGATTTGCTTGGCAAGCTTGAGGCTGCAATCGATATGTCGGGCCTCGATGCATTGAAGCGCCTCGATCCCGACGTTGCCTATGAAATTTTGAAAAATGAGCATCCTCAGGTGCTGGCAACGATTCTCACCTTCTACGAGCCACCCCAAGCCTCTGCATTGCTGAAACTTTTCCCCGCGGACATTCGAAACGAGGTGGTCTTGCGTGTGGCCTTGCTCGAGAAAGTACAGCCAGCGGCGCTCAAGGAATTGAACGAGACCATGATGAACATGGGAGCTCAAGACACCAAGCGATCAAACGTTGGAGGGGTCATCCCAACGGCGGAGATCCTCAACTTGTTGTCCGGTGGTATGGACATGGAAGCTATCGAGGAGATCCGCAAGTACGATGGCGAGCTTGCCGATGCCATTGTCGAGAAAATGTTTACCTTCGAGGACTTGATCGAGCTCGAAGATAAGGCGATCCAGACCTTGATGCTCGAGGTCACCCAAGATGTGTTGGTGGTCGCTCTTAAAGGTGCTTCACCAAAACTTCGCGAAAAAATATTCAAAAATATGGCCAAACGCGCAGCCGACACGGTGCGCGAAGATCTCGCTGCGAGAGGACCAACCAAGGTTGCCGATGTTGAGGACGCACAGAAACAGATTCTCACAACGGGTCGGATGCTCCACCAAGAAGGCCGAATCATCATGGAACGCAAGAAAGAGGGGGGAGACGCAGGCTTCCTGTAAGACTGCGTTGCCCTCAGCCATCGGTTCCTAATTATTCATCTTCCTGGTCATCAAACCATCGATATAAACTTGGTAACACGACAAGCGTCAACAGGGTTGAGGTAATAAGCCCTCCGATAACCACGATGGCAAGTGGTCGCTGGACCTCAGAGCCCGGACCCGTAGCAAAGAGAAAGGGTACTAAACCCAACAAGGCCACTGTGGCTGTCATGATCACGGGACGGAAACGCTGTACGCAACCTTCGCGCACGGCTTCTGCGATCGATAATCCGTCATCGCGAAAGCGTCGGATGCAAGTGACCAGGACCACGCCGTTTAAGACGGCAATACCCCATAGAGCGATAAACCCAACTGAGGCTGGTACTGATAGGTATTCGCCTGTTATCGCCAGTCCGACGATGCCACCGATCGATGCAAAGGGTAGAACCATTATGATTAGACCCGCCATCTTTAACGAGCTAAAGAGCATAAAAAGCAAAAAGAAGATCGCTGCGATGGTGACCGGAACGATGATCGACAGGGTTTCCATCGCACGTTCCATATTTTCAAACTGTCCGCCATAGACAACATCAAAGCCTTCAGGCAGCGTGATTTCTTGATTCATCCGGTTTTGGACTTCTTGTACGAAGCCACCAAGATCGCGTCCCTCAACATTGGCGCCAACAACAACCCGCCTTTTTGCTGACTCACGGCTAACTTGGGCTGGTCCGTCCTTGAGTTGGATCGATGCAATCGATTGCAAGGGTACAAGCGCACCGTCGTGCGCTTTGAGGGTGATTCGCTTGATGGCCTCAATCGAGCCTCGTGCGCTCTCGGGAAATCGAACAGCGATACCAAAGCGACGCTCGCCCTCATAAAGCAGACTGACTTCTTTGCCACCGATTGCGGTTTCGATAATGGCATGGACATCTGCAACATTGATGCCATAGCGAGCAATAGCTGCCCTGTCAATGTTGATAAGCAAGGACTGCTGTCCGGAAAGTCGCTCAATACGAATATCTCGGGCGCCTGGAACTGTTCTTAATAAACGTGCGACTTGCTCAGAAACCCGGCGCAATTCATCGAGTTCGTCGCCGAAAATTTTGATCGCAAGCTGCGAACGTACGCCTGTCACCATTTCATCGACTCGCTCCGAAATCGGTTGCGACAGGACAATTTGAACGCCTGGGATGCTCGATAAGCGCTGCCGAATCTCTTCGTCGATGTCGTCTTGTTTTCGGTTAGTTTTTGGATGGAGAAGCACGATCGGATCCGACTCATTGGGTCCTACGGGGTCCGCGGGTGATTCGCTGCGACCAAGCTTAGACACCACCATGCGAACGCCTTCGACTTCTGAAATGCTGCGCATGGCAGCCATTTCCATTTGTACGGATTCTTGCAGCGAAATGCTTGGTACGCGGTTAATTTGGGGTGTGAGGGCTCCTTCCTTCATGGTGGGCATGAATGATTTACCCAGCAAGGGGAAAAGCGCGAGTGAACCCAGCAATAAGACCAATGCTGTAAGCATGGTCACACCACGATGCGCCAGCGATCGATCTAGCAGACCTAAGTATGCCGACTTAAGCTTGGCAATGACCCATGTGTCGTGATCCGAGCCACCTTTCAAGATATAAGAACAAAGTACAGGGGAAAGCGTAAGCGACACCAAGAGCGCAACCCCAAGGGCGATAGCAATGGTGATGGCAAGTGGCGCAAAAAGCTTACCTTCGATGCCTTGCAGGGTCATTAAGGGGAGAAACACAAGAATAATGATCACAATGCCAAAAGCGGTTGGGGTGGCGACCTCCATGGTCGCATCACGGATGAGGCGCAGCCGAGCTAATCCGCTGACTTGCTTGGTCCCGAGTCGATGAAAAATATTCTCAACAACGACAACCGTGGCATCAACCATCAAGCCAATCGCAATCGCTAAACCTCCCAGAGACATTAAATTCGCTGAAATGCCATAACGATTCATCATGATGAATGTGGTGAGTGGTGCAATGATGAGGGTCGCCACGACAATCAAGCTTGATCGCACATCGCCTAAAAAGATGAACAAAATCATGACCACCAAAATGATCCCTTCGATGAGGACTTTGGCGATTGTCCACAATGCCGCATCGACTAACTCGGTGCGGTCGTAGTAGGGAACAATTTTCAGACCGCCAGGCAACAGCCCCTTTTGGTTGATTTCATCGACTCGTTGTTTGACTCGGGTGACAATCTCTTTTGCATTACCCGCTCTAACCATTAAAACAATACCCGATACCGACTCGGTGTAACCACCCTTGATAATGGCGCCTTGTCGCACCTCATGGCCTATAGTGACCTCAGCAAGATTCTTCACAAAGACCGGCACACCATTAAGTTCTCGGACCACAATGTTGCCAATGTCTTCAACCGAGCGAATAAGGCCGACCCCACGAATCAAATACTGCTCCGATTGTTGTGGCAGCACACCGCCTGAAGCGTTGGCATTGTTTTTTGCAATCGCTTCGAAAACATCGTTGACAGTTAGTCCGTAGTGAAGCAGACGATCGGGCTTCACCAGGGCTTGATACTGCCTGACATAGCCGCCTTGTGAGTTGATTTCAGCAACCCCAGGAATGGATCGCAAAAGCGGACGAACCACCCAGTCTTGTACGATTCGCCGCTCGGCAAGTTCCTCAGGCGTGAGTTCGCGTTGACCGTCGTCGGGATGATCAAGTGTGTATTGATACACTTCGCCAAGTCCCGTCGAGACAGGACCGAGGACAGGGGATATGCCTGGAGGCAAGTTACCTCTGACCTCAATCAACCGTTCGGTGACGAGCTGCCGAGCAAAATAAACATCGGTCTGGTCAGTAAATACCAAGGTAATAATTGATAGACCGCTCTTATTAAGCGATCGCATTTCCACCAAACCTGGCAGACCGGTCATTGCGATTTCAAGCGGAATGGTAACGAAGCGTTCGATCTCTTCAGGCGAGCGCCCAAGTGCTTCGGTGGCAACCTGCACCTGCACATTGGTCACATCAGGAAAGGCATCGACCGAGAGCTTCATCGATGCGCGAATGCCAAAAGCGCAGACAACCATGGCAATGACGACCACTAGCAAGCGCTGATTCAAAGCGCCTTTTACTAAGCGAGCAAGCATGGCTTATTCCAATTCAGCGCGCTTGCGCTCGTTGTTGAGGTGAAAGGCACCGCGCATGACGATGGGCTGCCCTTCATTCAGACCTCTAATCACGGGTCGTTGACCATTGATCGATGGACCTAACTCAACAGGTACGAGTTTGAAGCTACCGTCTTGTCGATGCAAGAAAACATGGTCACGGTCTGTGTCACGAACAACTGCGCTGTCGGGAATAGCCAGGCGCTCCTCACGCTCACCAAACAAGCGCATGCTCGCGAGCATTTGCGGCTTGAGTTCGCGCGATGCATTGTCGACTTCTGTTCGCACCGTGATTGTTCTGGTTTCTGGTTGGATCGTATCACTTACAAAAACGATTCGACCGCGAAAGCGTTTCTCACCCAAAGCAGGCACCAAGACATCAACCACCTGACCCATTTGAACCGAAGCAGCGGCTTGCTCAGGTAAAGCGCCGACAGCCCAAACCGTTGTCAGATCAGCAACAGTGAATAAGGCGTCGCCAGGTTGAGCGACCTGGCCTTGACTCACCTTGCGCTCAACGATGACACCGCCTCGGGTGGCGATCACACCGACCGTGGGGTCAAGTTGGCCACTTTCGCGAAGTCGCCTTTGCATAGCCTGGTCAAAGCCCAATAGTGTTAATTGATCAGAGGCAGCTCGAAGCTCCGCCTTGGCGATTGATTGCTCCGATTCTCTTCGCTGCAATTCGGCGGCAGAAATGACATCGGCTTTGTAGAGTTGTTGGGCGCGCTCAAGTGCTCGCTCTGAAAGCGAGAACGAAGCGTTGGAGCGGAGATAGTTTAACTGTGCCTGGGTAAGCTCTGTGCTGCTAATTCTCGCAAGCACCTCGCCAGCCTTCACCCGGTATCCAATGTCGACTGAGGTCTCAACAACACGGCCAGTTACTGAGGCGCCAATGCGCGTGATCCGCTTTTCATCGACTTCAATGCGGCCGGGTATTTCTTGTGTACGCTCAATGCTTGCCTTCGATACCTTCCCGACCTCAAAGCGCTTGAGCATGTCCTCTCGAGGCCGGACGATGCTTGCATCATCATCGCCTGTATCGTTGTTTTGAGCGCTTTGACTAGCATTCGTCGACTTGCTCGTTGCATGAGCGGCCGCATCTTTTCCTGCAGCCTTATCCTGCTGTTGCTTCGCATCCTGGCTGCATGCAGCAAGTACAATGCAAATGATGGGGATGACAACAGCGCTTGTGGCGCGTTGACAGACGCTGCTTGTTTTGATCATGGTAAGCGTATCCGACTTTGTCATGTAAGAAGGGCTGGCAGTCATCATTGCGGCCTTGGATCACTGGTTAAGACCTGAAGCGCAATCGATGCGGCCTGTTGTTCAAACCGTGCGTTTAAGAGATCTGCTCTTATAAGTCTTAGAACACGTTGTGCATCGATGACATCAAGAATCCCGCGCTCGCCGAAACGGTACGCGGCTTCTGCCACCCGAAGCGCAGCCTCGGCTTCGCGCATAGCACCTTCATTAAGGGACTTCACGCGTAACGCTGCAATCTCTAAAGTGGCCCATGCGCTATCGAACTCTCGCAAAAGACCTTGTTCGCGAGCCCTTAATGCCAGTGTTGCCCGCTGAACTTGCGATTGTGCAAGATCGATGGCAGCGCTCCGCGGATCGAGAATCGGAACTGAAATCGAGGCACCGACCAAGGTTTCATAACGACTGGGACGATCGACGCCACGGTCTCTCAACTGTGATAGCTGGATATCCACTCCCGGCCATCGGCTCGCTCTAGCTTCTTGAACACGCTCAGATGCCGCCTGAATTTCGGCTCTTAATGCAATGAGGTCTGGGTGTCTTTTAAGCAGTTGTGCTCGGACCGATTCGCGATTCGGTACTTGCACGGGGTCTTCAAGGCTTGCTTGAATGTTCCAGGCTGGTGGCAGGTCGATACCAACGATTTGTTGGAGTCGGATGCGTGATTGCTCTAACGCTAATCTGGCAACCTGGCTGCGTTGCTGCGCACCAATCAACTCGGCATCGGCCTTGATCAATTCGTATCGGGCAGCATCGCCACTCTCAACTCGCAGCTTCACACGCGATCGCGTCGATTCGAGTAATGCGCGTGCGTCGTCGGCTGCAACAATTTCGGCTTGTCTCAGTAAGACCTCATACGCGGCTCGACGAACCAGGCCTCCAACTTGAACCCGAGTTGCGTCGAGTCGCGCAGCCTGTGCCTCGGATTGTGCGGCAAAAGATGACACTCTTGCACTACGAAGCGCAGGATTCTCAACAAATTGACTCAACGATAAATTTTGCAGCGTTGACGAAGGATCTTGGAGTGCAGCCCTCGCCGATTCGCGCCCAAGTCCGATTTCAATGCGAGGGTTTGGAAGCACAGCAGCAAGACCTTGTGCCGCTTTGGCTCCAATTAAGTCCGCCTTTGAAAGCGATAGGTCGGGATTATGTTCGAGTGCCAGCGACACCAATGACTCAAGACGAAACAACTCTGACGATTGAGCGATAGCTGAGCTTGATAGTGACGCAATAAAAAGTGAAGCAATAAGTGATGTGCAGCCATTTTTGAATGCTTGCATAGTGGTATCAACCTTGGGCGCCATGGAGAGGAGTAAAAGCGCACGGAGGATACCGCCGGCCAATTACCCTTTATTCATCAATGGTCATGGGGTTGCTTGCTTAAGTCAAGGCTTAATGGGTCGTCGGTTTGATGAGTCGCTCGCTTCGGTTTATGGAGCGAATATTGATGGTCATCAGTTCGGCGCCTCGAGCAATTTGCAAAGGGATCTCGACACCCGCTTGCCCAATCGACCAGACATGGCGATAAAAATTAGCAAGATCCTGGACCCGTTGCCCTGCTACGGACACAAGTAAATCCTCAGGTAGGATGCCAGCTTCCTCGGCTGGCCCTTGGGGGCTTGCATGCTGGACCACAAGTTGTTGATCGTGTTCTTCAAGATAAAGGCCTAGCCAGGGCCTTGGGGGAAGTCCGCTATGTCCTTGTTTAATAAGATTATTTAGCATGGGGGCAAGAAGATCAGTCGGGACGACCATATTGCTTTGTTGAGTCTGTCCTTGCTTGAGCTCCTGGGTGAGCAAGGAGCCAATACCAACCAATTCGCCCTTAACGTTTAAGAGCGGAGAACCGCTCCATTCGGGATGGGCGGGTTGGATGAACAAGGCCTGCTCGAGCAAATACTCCCAAGACCCTGCAAATGGCTTCACCTCAGCGATGCGTGTCTTTAGGCATTGGTGGATGCCGCCGTGCCCAAGCATATAAACTTTATCATGTTTGCTTAAGTCGCTAGCCTTACCCATCGGTATATAGCCGCATTCAAGATCGCTAAAACTTTTAAGTAGGCCAAATCCGGTAGGCTGATCATAGGCAATCACGTCAGCTTGTACGACTGAGCCGTCACGCTTTCGACACCAAATCTGCTGAGCCTCGGTCACAAGGTAGCCGATCGTAAGAATGTGGCCTTCGCTATCGATGACGACGCCGTGACCACTGCGGCTCGTCCCCAAAATAGGCGCGGTGTAGGCTTGATCGGGCACTTGAATATGCAATTGAAGCAAAGCATCGAGTCGCTGTTCTAAGTCGAACTCAAGTTTCAGTGGGTCTGGTCGAAGCGATTTGGGAAAGGACCATGGATCAAGGCTAAACATCGGTGCATACTCGGAGGAATCGGATATCTAAATTGTATGGAGCCATTCTAGGGCCTATGAAAGCGGTGATTCAAAGGGTGAGTCGAGCATCGGTTAGTGTCGATCAAAAGCCTGTTGGCTCGATCGGCGCTGGCATGCTCATTTTTGTGTGCGCAGAGCCAACTGATGGGCCAAGGGTCATCCGAAAATTCGTCGATAAAGTTTTAAAGCTTCGTATTTTCGCAGACGATGAAGGTAAGATGAATCGAAACATTGTCAATATCGATGGTAAAGGGCAGTGCGGCGGCCTATTGATCGTGAGCCAGTTCACCCTCGCTGCCGACTTATGGGCTGGCAATCGACCGAGCTTTACCGCAGCAGCACCACCCGAACATGCAAGATATTGTTATGAGGCATTACTCGCATACGCAAAAAGCCAACACTCCATCGTTCAAAGTGGAAACTTTGGTGCTGATATGAAGGTTGAACTCATTAATGATGGCCCAGCCAGCTTTTTAATGGATTTATGCGAAACCTCATGAATAAAATCCCATGAACGATATCCCATGAACAAAGCCTTAACCGATGGGCCCACGCAGCCTGGCGTGAAGCCAAAGGCTTTGCTTTATGTCGATCCGATCTCACCTTATGCGTATTTTTATCTGAAGCAACTCGATCGGCTCGATACCTATATCGATGTAAAG
>VGHV01000068.1 GCA_016868095.1 Betaproteobacteria bacterium | reverse complement strand
TATTGGTTAAGGTAATCGCCGTAATGCGATCAGGCGAATGTCCTGCATCGATAAGGTGCATGATTTTTTCAGTGATCACCCTTGTTTTACCGCTGCCAGCCCCGGCAATCACCAGACAGGGCGAGTCAAGATATCGCACCGCCTCGCGTTGGGCGGGGTTAAGTCCTAAGGCGGGCACCGCTCAAATATCCTGCGGGTCGACGTCGAAGTACCAGTGCAAGGAGGCAAGCATGCGCTGTTGTCGGTATGAATCGGCTTTAAAGTCACTTAGACAGCGATGCAGCAAAGGCCGATCACCCGCTTCAAGCAGCAATTGGGCGCGGTGCCAATGATCGATGCGGGCAAGATTCATGGGGACCGGATCATAACAGCGCAAGAGAGGCAAAGCCGAGGACCCTTGCGCGAGCAGCCATTGTTCAAACCATTGTTTTGCAGCTTCGAGAAATTCAAAAACAGCATCTGGCTGTTTGGCTTGTGCCCGGATCACCACATGGTGCCTAAAGGGTGGCAGCCCGAGGGTTTTTCGCTCCTCAAGCAGCTTGGCCGCATGCGCATGAAAATCATGGGCGCGCACATCGGCAAACAAGGGATGTTCGGGATGTGCCGTCTGAATCAACACCGTAGGCGCCTGGACAAAGGCTTGATGCGATCGCCCTGCTCGCCCTGCAACCTGCATCAGATTGGCGAATAGTCGCTCAGTTGCTCTGTAGTCAGCCGCAAACAAGCCATTGTCAGCCTCCAACACGACCACAGCCTGAAGACGAGCCCAATCGTGGCCCTTGGCAAGCATTTGCGTACCCACAACCAAATCGATCGCCCCCTCGTGAATCGCAGCCAGGGTTTGAGCTAAGCGCTTACCTTGACTGCTGTCGCGATCGAGTCGGGCAATCCTGGCTTGTGGAAAGATCGCTTGCAATTCCTCTTCAAGCTTTTGGGTGCCACGGCCTTGGGGGCTTAGGTCACTATTGCCGCATTGCGGACAGAACTTCGGCACTTTGGCGCGAAGCCCACAGTGATGGCAAATGAGTTGAAGGCCTGTGGCCTGTCGATGCAAGACCTGATAAGCACTACAGGCCAAGCATGGGCTCAGCCAAGCGCAAGCACTACATTGCAAGAGCGGCGCAAAGCCGCGACGGTTGAGAAAGAGTAATACTTGGGCCTGTTCTTGCAGCAGGGACGCGATGAGCTCGCGGCTTCTTGGCGCAAGTCCTGCGGCTGCCTGCCGAATCTTTCGCATATCAACCAACTCAATCTCAGGCGGGGGTAATAAATTAGCTCGCTCGCTCAAACTCAAGCGGCGATAACGACCACGCTCTGCAGCGTACCAACTCTCCATGGAGGGTGTGGCCGAACCCAAAATGACTGGAATCTGCCGCTGTTGGGCACGCCATACGGCGAGATCGCGCGCCTGATAGCGTACCGACTCCCATTGTTTATAAGAGGCGTCGTGCTCTTCGTCAACGATGATCGCGGCAAGATGCGGCATCGGTACGAATATCGCTGAGCGTGTACCTACGATGAGGCGAAGCTCTCCTCGACTTGCTGCCAACCACACGGCGGCACGCAAGTTATCGGCAAGACCACTGTGCAGGATGGCGATCGACGAAGGCGGCAAGGTCGATTCCAATGTTTTGGCTAACTGTGGCGTTAGACCAATCTCCGGCACGAGCAATAGGATCTGTGCACTGGCATCACGCTCGATCAGCAAGCTGATGTAGCTCAAGTAGACCGCGGTTTTGCCACTTCCAGTGATCCCGTGCAGTAAAACCGGGGCAAAGCCTTTAGCCAAAGTGCTCAGCTTGTCGAGGACCTCAGCTTGCTGGCTATGCAATTGAGAGCGATGCCAAGGCGCCATCGCTTGAGCAGGGCGAGACGCCATCCATCGTTGCCAAGTTTTACCTAAAGTTAATTGCGGGGTTTGCGAGGTCCGCAACAGCTTGGGCAAGGAGGCAAGCAAGAGCTCGCCAAGTCCGCAATGGTAGTAGTCAGCCACCTGCTGCCAAAAGGAAAGACTCGCCCTGTCAAGGGGCTCAAGCGCTTGCGCTGGGGCCAGGATCTCGCGAATACGATCGAGATCCCACTGGGGGAATGTGTCGACAGCCAGAACCAAGCCAAGACTTTGCCCTTTTCCCCATGGCACCCAAACCCAATCCCCCGGCTTAAGCGTCCACTCACCTGCAAAATAATCAAAATGCGAGGCAATCGGTACATCAAGCGCCACTTGAATCAAGGTTCTCATACTGTGGATAACTCTGTGTGCAACTTAGCCCGTCAAGACTACCCATGTCACGATGGCTTGTCGATCACGGCTCGATGACGGGGCGAATCGAAAATAAGTTAATCTTTACAACCAGTTAGTTTGCGCTCTTGCATCAAGATTGGAGGGAAGCTCGCTAAGTGGACTTTCATCAATCTGTGCACAAGTCAATAGCAATAATCTGCATTGGCCATGCCTCATCGCAAAGCGAGCGCACTGAGCACTGGGGCACCGGGAGCAAGACCATCGGGCGCAAGACCGTCAAGAGCAAGACCACCGGGATCAACACCATGCGCCAGGTAGCCGCTTGTGGCAACGTCTACCGACAAGGACTAGGAGCGGGTCGAACCTGCACGCTGCTTGGTACTGTAATCGCGGACAGCCTCAAGCAAGGCTGTGACCATTTCAGGATCCGTAAACTGGGAAATACCATGCCCAAGGTTAAATACATGTCCCACGCCCTGCTGCGGGATGCCGAAGCTCTCCAAGACCTTTAATGCTTGAGCTTGTACCTGTGCTGGATCTGCCATGAGCGCCATCGGGTCGAGATTGCCCTGTAATGCGACCCGGTTGCCAACACGAGCACGTGCGGCGCCAAGATTCACCGTCCAATCAACGCCAAGCGCATCGCAGCCGATGGCCGCGATCTCCTCAAGCCACAAGCCACCACCCTTGGTAAAAACAATACTTGGCACTGGCGTTGGAACCCCAGCTTCGCTACGCTCCCTGATCAGAGCATCGTGAACCCATCGCATTGAAGCAAGCGAAAACTTTTGAAACAAGCCATCAGGGAGCACGCCACCCCAGGTGTCAAAAATCATTACGGCCTGTGCACCAGCCTGAATTTGTGCGTTCAAGTAGGCAGCGACCGCTTTGGCGTTACGACGCAACAATTCCAGCATCAGATCTGGTCGCTTGTACATCAAGGTCTTGACGCGACGAAAATCATCGCTGCCACCACCTTCGACCATGTAGCATGCCAGGGTCCAGGGACTGCCCGAAAAGCCAATCAGCGGCACGCGTCCGTTAAGCGTTGAGCGAATTAAACGAACTGCGTCCATTACATAACCAAGATCCGCTTCCATGTCAGGAAGCGGCAAAGCAGCAACATCAGCTTCGCTTTCGATCCGCCGCTCAAAACGGGGACCCTCACCCTCGGCAAAATAAAGACCGAGGCCCATCGCATCGGGTATGGTGAGGATGTCCGAGAAGAGAATCGCGGCATCAAGCAAGGGGTAACGATCCAGCGGCTGCATGGTGACTTCACATGCTAGTTCTGGGGTTTTCGCCAGGGCTAGAAAACTTCCAGCGCGCGCGCGCGTTGCACGATACTCAGGCAGGTATCGACCAGCTTGGCGCATAAGCCAAACCGGCGTGTAGGGCGTGGCTTGGCGTGATAAAGCTTGTAGAAAAACCTGATTCAAAGTCAGAGGCCTGAGCGCCGCTTGTCCTTTTTTTTGAGTCCTATCATCACTTGCGACGCAAGCGTCTCAGCGAGGCAAGTTGTGCAACCGCCGAGGCAAGTTCTGCCTGAGCCTTGGCATAATCCAGCTCAGAGCCGCGATTTGCAATCGCTTCTAAAGCAGCCTTACGAGCGGCTTCGGCTTTGGCTTCATCAAGATCAGCACCACGAATAGCAGTATCGGCTAGGACAGTCACAGAGTCAGGTTGGACATCCAGGATGCCCCCCGCGACAAAAATAAACTCGTCATAGCTCTGACCTGGAATCTTGATACGAACTGCACCTGGCCTAATTCGAGTAATAAGCGGGACATGCCGAGGGAAAATACCAAGCTCACCAGATTCTCCTGGCAAAGCCACAAACTCAGCATCACCTTCGAAAATCGAGGCCTCAGCACTCACAACGTCGACATGCATGGTTGCCATAATATGCCCCTTGTCTGAAGCGATTTATAGATTTTTACTAGAGTTTCTTGGCTTTTTCAAAGGCCTCTTCAATTGGGCCAACCATATAAAAAGCCTGTTCAGGTAATTGGTCGCATTCTCCATTAACGATCATTTGGAAACCGCGGATGGTATCTTTAAGCGGCACGTATTTTCCCGAAATACCGCTAAACACTTCGGCAACATGAAAGGGTTGGGACAAGAAGCGCTGAATCTTACGGGCACGGGCCACAGCCAACTTGTCATCAGGCGAAAGCTCATCCATACCGAGAATCGCGATAATGTCGCGCAATTCCTTATAACGCTGTAGAGTAGCCTGCACTTTACGAGTTGTGCCGTAATGCTCTTCACCAATAACGTTGGGGTCAACCTGGCGCGATGTTGAGTCAAGCGGATCAACAGCTGGGTAAATACCGAGCGCTGCAATGTCGCGCGACAACACCACGGTAGCATCGAGATGCAAAAATGTTGTTGCAGGGGATGGGTCAGTCAAATCGTCTGCCGGCACGTAAACCGCTTGAATCGAAGTAATTGAACCAGTTTTGGTTGAGGTAATACGCTCTTGGAGTCGGCCCATTTCTTCAGCGAGTGTGGGCTGATAACCGACCGCTGAAGGCATACGACCGAGCAAAGCCGAGACCTCGGTACCAGCAAGTGTATAGCGGTAAATATTGTCGACGAAAAAGAGAATATCTCGACCTTCATCACGAAACTTTTCGGCTATCGTCAACCCAGTTAGTCCCACCCTCAAACGGTTGCCAGGTGGTTCGTTCATTTGTCCGAACACCATCGCGACTTTGTCGAGCACCTTAGACTCTTCCATCTCATGATAGAAGTCATTGCCCTCGCGAGTACGCTCACCCACACCCGCAAACACTGAATAACCGCCATATTGTTTGGCGATGTTATTGATTAACTCCATCATGCTTACGGTTTTTCCGACCCCAGCACCTCCAAATAGCGCGATTTTGCCGCCCTTGGCAAAGGGACAAACTAAATCAATCACTTTAATACCGGTTTCCAACAACTCGGTGGTCGGCTTAAGTTCTTCAAATTTGGGCGCGGGCTGGTGAATTGCTCGTCGTTCTTGAGTAGCAATTGGCCCAGCTTCATCGATTGGACGGCCTAATACATCCATAATACGACCTAGGGTCGCAGTACCGACCGGTACCGAAATCGGCGCTCCAGTTGCCTTCACAGGCATACCACGGCGAAGCCCATCCGAAGACCCCATAGCGATGGTTCGCACAACACCGTCACCAAGCTGCTGTTGAACCTCGAAGGTTAATCCTTTCTCTGCAAGACTAGCCCCGACGTCGTCAAGCGTTAAGGCTTCGTACACTTTAGGCAAAGACTCGCGTGAAAACTGAATATCGACAACTGCGCCGATGCACTGAACGATAGTTCCTTGATTCATGATACTTGTCCTGACGATAATCGGTGAAAGAAACGATAAATGATTTAAGTTAATTGTTTTTGCAAGCCCAGGCTAAACGGCGGCCGCTCCGCTAACAATTTCTGAAAGCTCTTTAGTAATGCTTGCCTGCCGCGCCTTGTTGTATGAAAGTTGCAAATCATCAATCACTTTTTTGGCGTTGTCAGAGGCTGCTTTCATCGCCACCATACGCGCACTTTGCTCAGAGGCCATATTTTCGGAAACAGCCCCGTAAACAAGGGCCTCAACAAAACGGGTTAGCAATTCATCAAGTACGGTGACTGCATTGGGCTCGTAAATATAGTCCCAACCGAATTTACGAGGTGGCACATCCCGAAGGCGATCCGTAGAGAGCGGCAGCAATTGCTCAATAACCGGTTCTTGCTTCATACTATTTATAAACCTCGTGTACGCTATATAAACAGCGTCAATTTCGCCTCTAGTAAACGCGTCGAGCTGCACTTTGACAGCACCGATTAGACGTTCAAGATGTGGCGTGTCACCAAGCGTTACTACATGAGAAACAACTTTTACACCAACACGGTTCAAAAAGCCAAAACCTTTGTTACCAATTGCTGTTGCCTGAACCTTGACATTGTCCTGCTGAAGCTGTCGAAGCTTCTGGGTCGCAGCGCGCAACACGTTTGTGTTTAAGCCTCCGCAAAGTCCCTTATCGGTCGTGACCAAAATCATCCCTGCGGCCCTCATGTCGCCATGCTTCACAAGGTAAGGGTGACGATACTCTGAATTAGCTTGAGCCAAGTGCGCAGCGATTACACGGATTTTGTCACCGTATGGCCGGGCAGCTCGCATCCGGTCCTGGGCCTTGCGCATTTTCGATGCAGCGACCATCTCCATCGCTTTAGTGATTTTGCGTGTGTTTTGCACACTCTTGATCTTGGTTCGAATCTCTTTGCTGCTTGGCATAAAACGCTCCTGATTTACCTTAGCTAGCTAAAGCTATGTAGGGGTGGTGAACCTGGCTAATCAGTAAGCCCCGGATTGTTTGAAATCCTTCAAGCAGGTATGTAGTGCAGCTTCAACCTCCTTAGAGAACTTTTTATCAGTTTCCATAGTTTTGACAAGGCTCGCATGCTTACTCTGCGCAAAATCTTGTAGAGCCTTCTCGGCTGCTAGTGCCTTGCTCACTTCAATATCATCAAAATAGCCATTATTGACCGCGAACAAGGTGAGAGCCATCGCCCACACCGGAAGTGGCTTGTATTGAGTCTGTTTCATCAATTCAGTCACAAGACGCCCACGCTCAAGCTGTTTACGAGTGGCGGCGTCAAGATCAGATGCAAACTGAGCAAAGGCAGCAAGTTCTCGGTATTGAGCGAGTGCGAGACGGACCCCGCCCCCAAGCTTTTTGATCAGGTCGGTTTGCGCGGCTCCGCCGACGCGTGAAACCGAAATACCAGCATTTATTGCCGGGCGCACACCGGCATTGAACAAATCGGTTTCCAAGAAAATCTGTCCGTCAGTAATCGAAATCACATTGGTCGGAACAAAAGCTGATACGTCGCCCGCCTGGGTTTCAATCACCGGCAACGCAGTGAGCGAGCCGGTCTTACCTTTGACCTTACCCTTTGTGAATTGCTCGACATATTCTTCGTTGACCCGTGCTGCACGCTCGAGCAGACGCGAGTGAAGATAAAAGACATCGCCAGGATAGGCCTCACGGCCTGGAGGCCGGCGCAACAGAAGCGAAATCTGGCGGTATGCCCAAGCCTGCTTGGTTAAATCGTCGTAAATAATGAGCGCATCCATACCCCTGTCTCGGAAGTACTCACCCATTGTGCAACCGGAGTATGCGGCTAAATACTGCATGGCTGCACTTTCGGATGCGGACGCAGACATGACGATTGTGTAGTCCATCGCACCAAACTGTTCAAGCTTTTGTACCACATTTTTCACAGTCGATGCTTTTTGTCCGATTGCTACATAAACGCAGAAAAGGTCTTTACCTTTCTGATTAATGATTGTGTCCACTGCCACCGCAGTTTTTCCGGTTTGCCGGTCGCCAATGATCAGTTCTCTTTGGCCTCTTCCCACCGGTACCATAGCGTCTAGGGCCTTTAGTCCTATTTGAACAGGCTGGTTCACCGAACGACGTGCAATAACACCAGGCGCTACTTTCTCGATCACATCAGTCATTTTGGCGTTGATAGGGCCTTTCCCGTCAATTGGCTCGCCAAGGGCATTAACTACCCTACCTATGAGTTCAGGGCCGATCGGGACTTCGAGAATTCGGCCGGTTGTCTTGACCGTCATACCTTCAGTTATATTTTCATAGTCACCGAGTACCGCCGCACCTACCGAATCACGCTCCAGATTCAGCGCAAGGCCATAGATACCGCCTGGGAACTCAATCATTTCTCCCTGCATCACCTCTGAGAGGCCGTAAATACGCACAATCCCGTCAGTGACAGAGACAATCGTGCCCTGGTTACGCGTGTCAACGGTAACCTGCAAGTTCTGAATTTTGCTCTTGAGCAGTTCGCTAATTTCAGCTGGATTAAGTTGCATGAGACATTCTCCTGAATACTGTTTACAGACTAGCGCGAATAGGCGCTAAACCATGTGCACGGCGCACTCGTCGAGCCCAGCGCTCAGTTAAACCGAGCGGCATGCCGTCAAGACCCATAAAACCCTAAGGACTCAACGTAAAGCGTCGGCGAGTTGCGAAACTTTTCCGCGAATCGACGCGTCGATAACTTCGTCGCCGATTCGGATAATTACGCCACCGATCAATGACTCGTCGATCTCAACGCTCACCTTCACGTTCCTGCCGTACTTCGCTTTAAGTACGTCCACCAAGGATTGCTGCTGGGGCGCATCCATCGTAAAGGCAGAAGCGATGTGAGCGTCAAGCACCTGCTCGTGTGTGTTGCGAAGTGTTTCAAAGGCCTCAGCAAGAGCAGACGCGACTGATAATCGCTCGTTGAAGACGAGCAGTTGAATGAAGTTCTTTTGCTCGGTACTGTAAGCGCCGCAAACTTCCGCCAACGCTTGCGACAACTTGTCCGAGGCCAAAGCTGGGTTAGCAAGCATACGGTTGGTACCCGGGTCTTGAAGACTAGCCGCTAACCTAGCGATCATCCTCGACCAACCTGCGAGGTCAGACGCTTGCTTGGCCTGCTGAAAAGCTGCCTCGGCATATGGCCTGGCAATGGTTGAAAGCTCTGCCATGATTCGCTGCCGTTAACGCAATTCAGTCTTGAGGTCAGCAAGAAGCTGTGCGTGAGCTCGAGCATCGACCTCACGACGCAAGATCCGTGCTGCACCAGCAACCGCAAGTTGAGCAACCTCTTCTCTAAGTTGATCCTTCACGCGCTGAGCAGCAAGATCAGCCTCAGCTTCGGCTGCCTTACGTGCTTCGGCAACAATTCTCGATGCGTCGGCGCGAGCCTGCTCCATAAGCACCGCGGCCTGGCGTTCCGCCACTGTTCGCAATTCGGCAGCACCAGCTCTCGCGTTTTTAATTTCCTCTTGCACCCTCAGTTCAGCGGCGGCGAGATCGGCCTTAGCTCGATCGGCTGCAGCCAACCCGTCGGAAATTCGACGTGAGCGCTCGTCGAGCGCTTTAGTGATTGGCGGCCAGACAAAACGAGCCGTGAACCACCAAAGGATGATGAAGACCACGATCTGAATGATGAGCGTCGCATTAATGTTCACGACGAACTCCCTGCGTTGATGTAAATGAACCGACAGTTACTGCGGGCAAGAAAAGCCCTGCGATCACTTGAAGGGATTTGCGAAAGCAAACATCATCGCAATACCGACGCCGATCAAAAATGCAGCGTCGATAAGGCCTGCCAACAGGAACATCTTGGTTTGCAGCTGATCCATCAACTCGGGTTGACGTGCTGCACCTTCCATGTAGCGGCCACCCATGATACCGATCCCAATCGTGGCGCCTAAGGCCCCAAGACCGATAATCAAACCTGCAGCGAGCGCTACTAATGCCGTGTTATCCATAATGACTCCTGTTGTAAAAACGTGAAACGCGTGGTCTCTGGTGGTTAAAAAAGCGAAGTGAAACTCTTAGTGACCCTCATGTGCTTGGCCGAGGTATACCAAGGTCAACATCATGAAGATGAAAGCTTGAAGCGTGATGATCAA
>VGHV01000067.1 GCA_016868095.1 Betaproteobacteria bacterium | reverse complement strand
TATTAACGCAAACGCCGCCAACCGCTCTTGCACGCTCAATCACTGCAGCGCGCTTGCCGATCTTGGCTGCCTGAATCGCAGCGCGCTGACCCGATGGACCCGAGCCGATCACCACCAAGTCGTAGTCGTAATCTGATTTTTTTACCGCTTTGGTGGTCTTGCTTGCCGCTTTGACGGCTGATTCTGCCTTCGAGTCCATGACTGTTTTCTCCCAAGAGTCGTATAGTTGCGTTAGAGCCGGCTAGGCGCGCGGTGCATTTGTGGATGTGCGAGCGCCGCCGATCTTAGTCACAGCGCTTGTGCTTTGTAAACATGCAAACGTATGAACCCAGGGAGATGACCCAATGAATACTGCCAACAAATCCGAACAATCCGCAGTGGGCGATGCCGCCTATGAGCAGCTTTGCCTTTACATCAATGGCGAATTCATCGCCGGAGGTGGGCGCAAAGAGCAAGATGTGGTCAATCCGGCCAATGGCCGAGTCATTGGCAAGCTGCCCCATGCAAGCAAGGAGGACCTTGACCGAGCTTTGCAAAGCGCGCAAAAGGCTTTTGAGAGCTGGAAAAAGAGCTCGCCCCTCGAGAGAAGCCGCATCCTCAGAAAAGTCGCTGAACTGACGCGTGAGCGCTCTAAAGACATTGGCCGCAACATCACGCTCGATATGGGTAAACCCCTGGCCGAAGCCATCGGCGAGGTTGTGAGTTGTTCGGAGCACTGTGAATGGCATGCCGAAGAGTGTCGCCGTATTTATGGGCGGGTGATTCCACCTCGCTTACCCAATGTGCGGCAGATGGTATTGCGTGAGCCGATTGGCGTTTGTGCAGCCTTTACGCCTTGGAACTTTCCCTATAACCAGGCGATTCGCAAGATTGCTGCGGCGATTGGCGCGGGTTGCACCATCATCATTAAAGGTCCCGAAGATGCGCCAAGTGCTGTGGTTGCGATTGCGCGCATGTTTCACGATGCAGGGCTGCCCCCGGGGGTCTTGAATGTGGTCTGGGGCGTGCCAGCCGAAATCTCGGATTACTTAATCCGCTCGCCGATCGTTCAAAAGGTATCGTTTACCGGATCGGTCCCGGTTGGCAAGCAGTTGGCAGCGCTTGCCGGTGCACATATGAAGCGTGTGACGATGGAACTCGGCGGTCACTCACCGGTCATTGTTTTTGACGACGCCGAAGTCGAACGCGCGGCCGATATGCTTGTGGCTTTTAAGTTCCGTAACGCGGGGCAGGTTTGCGTGTCACCGACCCGCTTTTACATTCAGCAACAGGCCTACGACCGTTTTGTGGCCCGCTTTATCGAAAAGACCAAGGCAGTCAAGGTCGGCGATGGTCTGGCAGCCGACACCAAGATGGGGCCTCTGGCGCATTTGCGTCGTATGCCTGCCATGCTGAAGTTTGTTGAGGATGCAAAGGCGCGTGGTGGCCGCATTGAGGTAGGTGGTGAGGCGCTCGGTGGTGAGGGCAACTTTTTCGCGCCAACCGTGCTCACCAATGTGCCAGATGACTCGATGGTGATGACATCGGAGCCTTTCGGACCGATTGCACCTTGTGTGCCCTTTAAGGATGTCGATGAAGTGCTGGCAAGGGCCAATGCGCTGCCTTATGGCCTTTCATCTTATGCATTCACAACCAACACCAAACACGCCCTTGCTGTGCAAAACGGCTTGCAGGCGGGCATGGTCAATATCAACCACTTTGGACAGGCGCTTGCCGAAACACCCTTTGGCGGGATTAAGGAAAGCGGTATTGGTAGCGAGGGTGGCTTTGAAACCTTCGATGGCTACTTAAATACCAAATTCGTGACTCAAATGGATTAAGTCGCTACCCAAAGGGGTTTCAGCTTAATCTACATAGACTGCTTTGACACCAGCCCCGCGCTCTATGGAGCGCTGGGGCTGGTGTGCGTACGATTGCCCTTAAAGCCAGGGCTCAACCAAACCAAGCTATTGGCCAGCCCAGGGCTTAATCGCTGCCTTTAAGGCTTTGTAGCCGTCAATATAGCGCGGACGATTAGCGCTATAAATCCCATCAAAATTCGCCAACTGATCGTCAAGCCATGTCGCCAGGGCGTGATTGCCCGGATTTGCAGCCTTGTAGGCCTCGTTGATCAAGACAAAATGGATGCGTGGATCATAGGGTTGCTTTTCGCCGCCAACCGTTTCGTCACCATCGAGCAAACGCAAGAGCATCGCATCGGCAGAGCCCAGTGTTTGCTCATAAATCGGCGCGCCATGAATACGGTACATCACACTCGTCATGTCTTTGCCGTTGGTCATGGTGAAACCCATCTTGGTCCAAAGCTGCTTCATGTCCGCCTTGGCGCCGGCTGCATCGAGCACCATTTGTCCCCAGTCGCGCAGCACGTCGGGAGCATCGGCCATTAAGTCAGTGAGTCGGTCACCATCAAGATCGGTGGCGTAAACAATGCAGGGACGATGCCGAATCATGTCATGCAGCAAGAGCCCAAAATTGGTGTCCGAAATATGCTCATAGACTTCACCCCCCCAGTTCTCCATGCCATGCTTGAAGTCGCTTGGCAATAAGGCAACGATGGCATCGACATTGGCGCGATGTTCTTCATAGGCATCAACCGTGTACTGGCGCTTGAGCTTGAACTTCGTCCCTTGCAGCAGCCAGCGGAAAATACCGGCGTTGACGGCATCTTCTTGCGCCTGAGTAGGCTTCGTTGCAACACGACCAATCTGGCCTGTTTCGTGAACCATTTGCAAAAAGAGGCGAGCCGCATAGGCCATGCGGACGCCGGGCGTGTTCATTTCTGAGTGGATGATGCCGGTGGCAGGATCCACTTTGAACTTCTTCTTATCCTGTGAATAAGGCAGGCCGGGCATGAAACGAATGCTGGTGATGCCACCATAGGGGCGGACATTGCAATAAACGCCTGCAGCGGTACGAAGTGGTGCGTTGGCAGATTTTCCGTTAACAACGACCTTCTTTCCACCTTCATTCACCATGAAATCGCCCGCAGTCGACCATTTCAGTGCGGTGTAGTCAAGCTTGCCAAACCAGTCGAGCGAGACGAGCTTGGTGTCGTGGCGAAACTGCGCCATCATCGGCACGCCCAAAAAGGGCAGGCCCAACACATCAAGCGCCATGATGGTGCCGTTGAGCGCAAACATATCGGTGAAGGCATGCGCAACCGGCTTTACGCCGCCTGCCCAGTTGCCGCCCTCCCAAATGATGGCATCGTCATGTCCGGTCGGACGAATCGACGAACGCTTGTAAATACTGTCTAAGAGCTTGAACAAATCGCCGTGCTGTTCTTCTTGTGCGATTTTTAAGAGGTCAAGTGTGTGGGTTTGCGACATGAGCTTGGGCCTTTATTTGAAGTAAATGTTGCTGGCAAAGCGAAGCCGTTTTGGATTGCTCCCAACCCGCATTATCGCATTTCAGATGGCGGCTGTTCGCGCTTCGAGCCAGGCCTTGGCCTCGCCTTCCAATCTCGGGCTGAGTCGTTCGCGAACAACTTGATGGTAGTCATTGAGCCACTGCCGCTCGTCCTCGCGCAAGAGCTTTGGCTCGATACAACGCGTGTCAATCGGGCAAAGACTCAGTGTTTCAAAATGCAAAAATTCGCCGAAGTTTTCCTCAATCGCTGATTCGCCAATGCTTTCCTCAATCGCTGGCTTAAACGGTTGATTGGCAACAAGATTTTCGATGCGGATGCCCCATTGGCCAGGACGATAAATGCCCGGCTCAATCGAGGTAATCATGCCGGGTTCCATCGCCATATGCGTCGTTGGAATCGCCTTGCTGATACTTTGTGGTCCTTCGTGGACATTCAAAAAGTAGCCAACCCCGTGGCCGGTACCGTGGCCGAAGTCCATGGCCTGCTCCCAAAGTGGGGCGCGTGCAATCGCATCGAGCATCGGCGAGAGCGTACCGCGCGGAAAGCGGCACCGTGATAAGGCCATGGTGCCCTTAAGCACAAGGGTGAAGTCTCGACGCATGGCAGCGGTAAGGCTGCCTATTTTCCAAACACGGGTGATGTCGGTGGTGCCTCCCACATACTGAGCGCCGCTATCGATAAGCAAGAGGCCATCGCCTTCAATGCGTGCATGATGGGCTTGGGTGGCTCGGTAATGAGGCATCGCGCCATTGGCATTAAAGCCTGCAATTGTTGGAAACGAGAGTCCAACAAAGCCGCTGCCACGGCTTCGTTCTTCGCTCAGGCGCTCATCAACCGTAAGTTCGCTAATCACCTGCCGGCCTAAAGCTTGCTCAAACCAGGCGTAAAAGCGACACATGGCTACACCATCTTCAATCATGGCTTCACGGACAAAGCCGAGTTCCTGTTCTGTCTTACGGCTCTTTAGGAGTGTGCTCGGATTGATCGACTCCAGCACCGCGCTGGATGCGGGGATCGCTTCGCGAAGTGCAAGCGTGACGCGCGCCGGGTCGAGCAATACCCTTTGGTTTTCAGCAAGTGACTTGAGGTGTGCTGCCGCGCTCTCATAGTCCACACACTCAACACCGTCGTCTTTGAGACGGGCCTGTAATTCGCCCGCTACCTTGCCCTTGCCAACGAACAAAAAAGCAGCATCAGCCTTGATCAATAAGTGGGCCAAGAAAACCGGGTTGTAGTCGACATCACTACCACGCAAGTTCAAGATCCAGGCAATATCGTCAACGGTTGAGACCATGTGAAGCGACGCCTGATGCTTATGCATGGCCTCGCGAACCATGGCAAGTTTCTCGCGCCTCGTTCGGCTTGCATGGGGCTGCAAATGTTCGTAAACCTCCTGGCTCGGAAGCCCGGCACGCTCAGGCCAGCATGGCGCAAGCAAGTCCAGGTCGGTCCTGAAACGAAAATCGAGTTCGAACAGGCGTTCGCGTAAAAGCTTCGCTGATGCTAACGCAAGTACTTCGCCGTCAACCGCCAGACAGGCTTTGGCAGGCAGTTGCTTGAGCATCCAGTCACAAAGCACAGCGGGCGTTGCCGATTGAACCTTTTCCAAATCAACGCCGCTGCCAGCCAACTCCTGCTCAGCCTGTACCCAATAGCGACTATCAGCAAATAGTGCTGCCTTTTGCTGACCAATCAACAGCGTACCCATGGAACCTGTGAATCCCGAGAACCATTGCCTGCCCTGCCAGCGGGCCGGAAGATACTCAGACAAATGCGGATCGGCCGAAGGAATCAATAAGGCGTCGACCTCGTGGGCCAGCATTTGTTTACGAAGCGCTTGAATGCGATCTGCTACGGTGTTGGGCTTGGCTTGCATCAACATGTTTCATCCAATTCAAAGGGAACTACGCTAATGAGTGCACTGAAAAAAAGTGAAAACCCAGAAAACAATCCGAGGGTTAAAGCAGTCTTTGATGATATCCGCGCCACCCGCAAAACGAACTTTATCAACCATCTCTGGCACTATCTTGCCTTTAATCCCGACTTGCTCGAGCAGACCTGGGGCGAGGTCAAGGCTGTGATGGTTGCTGATTCTGCGCTCGACCCACTGGTGAAGGAAATGATTTATATCGCGGTTTCTGCGACCAACGCTTGCGCCTACTGCGTGCATTCGCATACGGCTGCTGCGCGTGCAAAAGGGATGACCGATGATCAACATGCGGACTTATTGCGTGTGATGGCGCTTGCTGCAAAAACCAATCAAATCGCCAACGCGCTTCAAATGCCGATTGATACAGCTTTTGATGCGGATCAGCGTGCGTCTTAGTGGCGCTCGACGGTGGTGGTTCGTCGTAGATCGCGCCGGTCTTTCAAATCGTAACGACGACCACGGTGCAGGGTCGAACGGTTGTCCCACATGACATAGTCGCCTGCCTGCCATCGATGACGATAAACAAAGGCTGGTTGGGTGACGTGTTCGAGCAACTCTGCCACCAGCAATCGCGCCTCTGGTACTGACATACCATCGATCGATTCGATATGAACACTAGGATGAACGATCTTGCGACCATCGAAGGGGTGTTGGTATACCAAGGGCCGTCGTACAGGCGGGAACCTGGCAAGCTGCTCAGCCGTGTATTGATCATCACCTAGTAGTCGGCGTGAATGAAAAGCACTGTGAACCGCTACAAGCCCTTCAACGATTTGGCGCAAGTCATCGGAAAGCTGTTCGTAGGCGCTTCTTAAGTCACACCATTCTGTGTCACCGCCATGCTCAGGCACAACGACCGCACTGAGCATGGAGTAGGCAACTGGAATGTTCTGAAAACTGCTATCGCTGTGCCAAAGTTGGTTGGCAAGCCGCGATAAAAGACGTGCATCATTTTTTGCGCTGACCTCGCCATCAAGCGCTACATTACCGATATCGATCAAGGCCTCATGGGAAAACCTGCTTGGCGCACCGGTTGCTTTTCGCAATCCACCATCAAGCGGGCCAAACGCCTCAGCAATCCGAATTTGCTCGGCTTCGCTCAGGCCCTGCTTGCGAAAAACCAAGACCCCGAAGCGTTGCAATTCGTCCTCAATCCATCGGAGGGTTGTTTGATTCAAGTCTTGCTTAAGGTCAATACCTGAGACCTCTGCTGCAAAGCCCTTCGCTGGTGAAGCAGATCCCTTTGCTTGTGCGGCAGCGCCGAAGCTAATTGTTGCAATCAATTAGGTGTGACCTTTGCAGCTTTAACCACCACGGCCCATTTTGCGACTTCTTCTTTCAAAAAGCGATCGGCCGCCTCCGGGCTGTTGCCGATAATCTCCGAGCCACTGTCAATCAAACGCTTGCGGACATCGGGCATTTGAAGCGTCTTTTGTATCTCGCTATTGAGCCGCTGCACGATGTCATTGGGGGTGCCAAGCGGTGCAACCACGCCAAACCAAGCAACCGTTTCAAATTGCTTAACACCCGCTTCTTGAATCGTCGGTACATCGGGCAATAAGGGGTGACGTTTTGCACTTGAGACGGCAATCGGACGGACCTTGCCCGATTTCACATGAGGCATCAAGGCAACAATATTATCGAACATCAGTTGGATACGACCGCCCATCAAGTCAATATGTGCCGGGCCCGATCCCTTATACGGCACGTGGACCATGTCGATGCCAGTTTCTATCTTAAGTTTTTCGCCGGTGAGATGGTGCGAGGTGCCAACACCTGCTGATCCAAAACTAATTTTCCCGGGATTCGCCTTGGCGTAGGTCACGAGCTCTGCGATGGATTTGGGTGCGAAATCAAGATTAGCCGCAAGCAGGAGCGGCGAGTGGGTGAGTACGGTGATCGATGCAAAATCTTTGGCGGTATCGTACTTAAGCGAGGGGTAAACCGAGGCGCTGACTGGTAATGCAGCGGTCGATACCAGCAGGGTATAGCCATCAGCAGGCGATTTTGCAACGGCTTCAGCAGCAATCGTGCCACCGGCACCCGCACGATTTTCAACGACAAAGCTTTGCCCCATTGACTGGCTGAGCTTCTCGGCGACGAGGCGACCGATGATGTCTGAGGCTGTACCGGGTGCAAAGGCCACAACCATCTTAACCGGCTTGCTGGGATAGGCCGACTGTGCTTGAACGGTGGCTGCGCTCAAGGCAAAGCTGGCCAGCGAGGCAAAGAGCGCCCAAGTAAGTAGTTTTCTTCGATGTTTTAAATATAAGAACATAAGGGTTGTGCTCCGATGAATGGGAAAGTCAGTGCTTCGCTGATTACGAGAGAAGACATGCTGAAGATCTCGCTTGAGATCTAATCCAGTTTCAGATCCAAGATAAGTCGACTTGTCTGAAACGGGCAAGTACTTTGTTTGGTTTATGCTGTATTCCCGTTTCAGGAATTCTTTAAACAACGTGCGTCAATCTACTTATGCCTCGGTGTGGCTCATCACCTTAAGCGCTGCCATCATTTTGGCGATTACCCAGGGGGCAAGACAAACCACCGGGATGTATGTGTCGCCGATCAACACCGATACTGGTTTGGGCATTGCGAATATCGCTTTTGCGATGGCGGTAGGGCAGTTCGTATGGGGTGCTGTTCAACCCTTATCGGGCGCGCTTGCTGGGCGTGTCGGTTATGCACCGATGCTTGCTATTGGCGTATTTTTAATGATTCTTGGTTCGGTGATCACACCCTTCATGACGACCACACTTGGCCTCGTCATTGCGCTTGGGGTGATTCAAGCCGCAGGCGCTGGTATCGGTAGTTTTTCATTGCTCATGGGTGCGGTGGCGAATCGTATTCCTGCGGAAAAGCGGCCTTTTGCATCGGGCGTGATCAACGCCGGTTCATCGCTTGGTCAGTTTATTTTTGCGCCGATTACGGCAGGTTTGATCGCTTGGGTCGGATGGGTGAAGAGCCTTTGGTCGGTTGCGGCGATCGCTTTGATTGCCTTGCCCTTGGTGTGGATCTTGCGGGCACCAAGTCAAGCAGGGTCGACGACAATGGTTGAGGGCCCAAGCTTGAAGGAGCAGTTGAGGATCGCAGTTCGTGATAAAAGTTACTGGCTATTACACGCTGGCTTTTTTACTTGTGGCTTTCACATCGCCTTTCTCGTAACCCATTTGCCAACCGAAGTTCAGCTTTGTGATCTGTCACCAAGCGTATCGGGCAATGCGCTGGCAATTATCGGTTTATTTAATATAGCGGGAAGCCTCTTGATCGGATGGATGGCCACGCGTTGGCGGATGCGGGTATTGTTGGCGGGGCTTTACGCAAGTAGGGCAATGGCCATCGGTCTTTATTTACTTGCGCCAAAAACACCAGAAACGCTTTATATTTTTTCGGCCGTCATCGGCCTGACCTGGCTGGCAACTGTGCCGCCCACCGCTGGTCTGGTCGCTAAGCTTTTTGGTGTGAAGCACCTGGCGACATTATTCGGACTCACCCTCTTATCGCATCAAATCGGTGGATTTTTAGGCGCCTGGCTTGGCGGGATTGCGATTGAGTCAACTGGCAGCTATCAGTGGATGTGGTTTGCGGATATGGCACTTGCCTTGATTGCCGCCGCGGTGAGTCTCCCTGTGCGAGAAGCCCCACCGAGGCTTGTGAGCGCAGCGGCTTAGGTCAGACCACCTTGCTCAGTAAGGTCAGACGGCCTTGCTCACTAAGGTCAGACCACCTTGCTCACTAAATGGCCAACGCCTTCAACGCTACCTTTCATCACATCGCCAGGCTTCACAGGGCCAACGCCCGCTGGGGTTCCGCTATAAATCAGATCCCCTGGCATGAGACAAAACAGGGTTGATAAATAAGCAATTGTTTCTGGAATGTTCCAAATCAAGTCTTGTAGGTCACCTCGCTGCCTGATCTCGCCATTAACTTCAAGCACCACAGCGCCCTTGCTTGGATGATCAATGCTCGATGCAGGTACGATTGCTGAGCAGGGTGCGGAAAAATCAAAAGCCTTGCCTGTATCCCAGGGGCGCCCCATTTTTTTTGCTTCGCCTTGCAGGTCGCGCCTTGTCATATCGAGCCCTACTGCGTAGCCATAAACATGGCTGAGTGCATCGGCCTCAGCAATTTGACTGCCCCCCTTGCCAAGGGCAACCACCAACTCAAGTTCGTGATGAACGTCCTGGCTCAAACTTGGATAAGGAAACTCGCCGTCGCCCGCAACGATGGCGGTTGCAGGTTTCATAAAAAAGAACGGTGGTTCGCGATTAGGGTCGTGGCCCATCTCACGGGCGTGTTCTGCGTAATTGCGACCAACACAGAAAATACGAGCCACCGGGAAATGCTGCGCGCTACCCTGTACCGGAAGCGATACTTGTTTTGGAACTTCGATGACATAGTCCATGACTTACCTTTGACGCTTAAGTGATTGTTTTAAGTGATTGTTTTATTAGAACTCATTGCACTGAGTTTGGGGCCT
>VGHV01000066.1 GCA_016868095.1 Betaproteobacteria bacterium | reverse complement strand
GCTATGCCTCAATAGCTTGATTTCATCCATCGCTTTGCCGCCCGGTAAAGGTCGCACGCCTTTTATCACCGATTGCGCCCGGTCTTTGACCTGAACTTCAGCTGCTTCTTTGGAGAGTAGAAATTCAATAAAAAGTTTGGCGGCATTGGGCGATGGTGCATTCTTTGGGATGCCAGTCATTGACACCATGAGTAATGAGCCATCCTCTGGGTAGATGACGCTAACTGGATTACCTTTGTCTTTGCTCTGGAGCGTTGTAGCGTCGGGACCGGCTGCAACCCAGCGCTCTTTGGCATTGAGCATCGTGACTGTATCGTTAATTGAACGTCCGATTTGGGGCTTATTTTTCTCTAGTCGATCGAAGTAACTCCAGCCATAGGTTTTTTCCATCGCAACCACCCAGGTACCCACATAGCCACTAAAAGCCGGGTGACCAATTGAGACCTTTTCTTTCCATTTTGGGTCGAGCAAATCAGTCCACTTTTTGGGAGCGTCCTTTTCAGTAACTAGGCTATCGTTATAGGTTATCACAACTAAACCTGTTGAAGTTACCAACCAGTGACCGTCTGGATCATTATAAATCTTTAAAGAGTCAACCATATTACCTAGGTTATTAGGCTTATAAGCCATCAGTTGACCTTGCGACTTTAATGGAGGGTAGTGCCCGACATCGGTACTGCTGAAAACCGATGCAACTGGTTTATTAGCTTTGAGATCTTGTTGATAACGCTGATAAGCGACCTGTGCCGTGGTGCGAACAAAGTTACATTTCACGCCTGGATACTTTTTATCAAACGCAGCACACAAATTGGCAGCACCTTGGGTGCTGTAATGCGCTGTATAAACGGTAAATTCTTTTTCCTTTTTAGCCGCTTCGTAGAGGGCTTTTTCCCAGCCAGGCATCTCCTGGGCATTGATCGACTGTTGGGCTAGGCCAAGGCCTAAGCCAAGGCTCACAACACTCAAAGCGAGTCGGCCTTGCATCGTTGGTTTCATCGATATTGTCTCCGTCATCATCTATTAATCATTATTTTTTGCGGCGAAAGCGCTCTACTTGCGGCGTCATCGCTTTTTTAGCAGCGCCTTCGGTGCCTCTTTGTAAACAAGACTGCACCGAGAGTCGCCTCGCGTCAAGGCTTTCGTTAACCATCAAGGCGCGCTCGGTTTCAGATTCCCGAGCAGCTGTTCAAGGTTCGAGTGAGCAAAAACAATGCGCCTGTGCCGACCATCGCTCTTCACTGCCAAGCCACTGCACCGCCAAGCGACCTTCTTGATAAATCTCACCAAGCAAGCGCTGAAAGGGGTCTTGTGACGTATGCCATTCAATAACTTCGCGTTTAAGCTGGCCTTCTAAATGTTGTATCGTCGATCCGAACCATCGTTTGATGCGCTCGCCAATCCTTGGGCTGTCTGACTTCAGATATCGCACGCTCATTGATTGGGCAGCTTTCGCCCGCTCCTTGGCTTTGGCTTCACTTGGCTTGGCACTGTCTGTGTTTGCGGCATCGGCAAGTAGCTTGCGCGCCGAGGCAACCGCAGCGTCGAGTCCGCCCAGCTCGTCAACGAGTTGCTGCGCTTGTGCTTGTGCTCCCGACCAAATGCGACCTTGCGCGAGCTGCTCAATGCGTTCGATGGGTTGTTTTCTAGCCCTTGCCGTGAGACCGATAAAGTCTTTATAAATGTGTTGAATGCGGCTTTCCACCAAGGATTTCATCCTCGGATCAAGGTCAACGCGCGGGTCGTAAGCCCCAGCAAGCCAGTGGCTCTGGTAGCCGCCTGTTCGGATCGATAGCTTATCCATCAAGCCCTGTGCGGTTGGCAGTAAGCCAAATACACCAATCGAACCTGTTATGGTGCTGGGATGAGCAATGATTCGGTCGGCCGATAAAGCGATCCAATAGCCACCCGAGGCAGCCAGATCACCCATCGATATGACAACAGGTTTTCCGCTTTGGCGAAAGCGCTCGAGGGCATGCCGAATAAACTCGGAACCGACTGCACTGCCTCCAGGCGAGTCAATGCGCACAACGAGCGCTTTGAGTTTTTCGTCTTCTGCAGCCTTGCGAATTTTCTCGGCACTTTCGCGGCCGCCAATCGATTGCGCGCCGCCGCCACGCTCACTTATTTCGCCCTCAAGGACCAAAACGCCGATGTAATCGCCTTCGCTCTTTTGGGGATGGAGCGCCGCATAGTCCTTGCTGTTGATCTGCCTGAAACTTCGATAACTTTCTTCCTTGACGCCTTCGCGGATGAGGCGTTCGCGAAGTTCAGGGTAGGGTTGAAGTCCATCGACGAGCTTCCATGACAGGGCAAGTTTGGCGGCATCACCCTTCTCGTTTTGAAGGGCCATCGGAAGACTTGCCATCAAGGCATCGACTCGGCCTTCAGTCAGGCTTCTCGCTTTCTCGATATCAAGGCTATAGCGCTTCCAAAGGTCGGTGATCACATGCGCCTCAGCTTGTAGCGCTTGCTCAGAAGGGCGATTAGCCACCCAGGGCTCACCGGCAGACTTGTATGCGCCAACCCGAATGAGATGCGGTGTGATGCCCAGACGATCAAGTGCATCGCGGTAATAATTGCGACGACGACCGAAACCTTCGATGAAAAGTTCCCCCATGGGGTGCATCAAGACTTCGCTTGCCTGGGCCGCGATCAAGTACTGGCGTTGGTCAAAGCGCGTGCCCCAGGCAATCATGCTTTTGCCGCTTGCCCGAAACTCGGCAAGTCCTTTGACCAGTTCGTCCATGCTTGCAAGCCCACCACCTTCGAAACCATCGGTGAGTAACAGGGCCTTGCTAATCTTTGGGTCCTTGGCTGCCGCTCGAAGGCTTTGAAGCACCTGTGGTAGGACGACTTCACGGCGGTCTTCGTTAATAAAGTCAAAGAGCCATTGCTCTTTGTCGTCCTCGCTTGGGGCTTCAACCAGGCGACCTTGAAGCGCGAGCACCAAGACTGTGTTGTCCTGGATTTCGTCTTCGCTCTGGGCAAATACGAACCAGAGCCCACCTGCTATGAAGGCTAAAAAGAGGAGGTTTAGGGTGACGCGACGTCCGAGATCGATGGCGCGTGCGAATCGTTTAATCCATGGCTTGATTCGGTCTAACAAGGCGCCACCTCCCTAGCTGCTCATGAACTGAGGCAGTTGAGTCATATCGTCAAAGAGCGCAACAGCACCCGCCTCAAGTAAGCTTTGATCCAAGCCTTCAGGTCGGGTAGCAGGCAAAAAGCCAATAACCGTTGCGCCTGCCGCAACGCCCGCTCTGACACCGGTTGGCGAGTCTTCGACCACCAGACAGCGCTGTGCTTTGACCGCCAAGTGCTTTGCTGCTGCCAGATAAACATCTGGCGCCGGCTTTGTTTGGGGCATTTCATGCCCACTAAACATTCGACCCTCGAACCAACTCAGCAAACCCGTGGTGCTGAGTTGCAGCTCTATCTTTCTTCGGTCCGCGCCCGAGGCGCAAGCGATGCGGCCCTCAAGTTTCGGGTGTAGTTCGCTCAGTGCTTGTTTGATACCTGGCGTGGCCTGGACCTGATCGCGCAAGGCGATGTCACGTTGCCTGCGAAATTCGGCGATCCATGCTTCATCAGGCCGGCGCCCAGCATGTCGTTCAATCAAATCTAATTCGTGCTGCAGGGCGCGGCCCAAAAAATGCTGCACGCATTCCTCAAAGCGAAGCGGCCATCCCCAATCGTTTAAGCAGGCAGTCAAAACCTTGAGCGTGATCGGTTCGCTGTCGACCAGTACGCCATCGCAGTCAAACAAAATAGCCTCAAAAGCTAATGGATGATTCAAGTTTTGTCCTTCCAGTGTTCTGTCCGATGATTGCCTGAAAGCCATCTCGATGCAAGAATGGACCACTAACAAAAAATGCAAGCAAGCAACGCAGGAGACGATTGATGGGCACGCACACCCCCGGATTCGACAAAGAAACACTGTTGGGGCCTTTGGCCTCTCGTTACCTCGATATTGATGCGCTTCCCTGGATGCCTAGCCGCTTTCCCGGTGTCGACATCAAGGTCTTAATGACCGATCCAGAAACAGGTTTGCACACCAGTCTTACACGTTTTGCTCCCGGCGCAAGTCTACCCGATCATGAGCATGTTGGTATTGAGCAGAGCTGGGTGCTGGAGGGGCGCCTGGTCGATGAGGAAGGCGAATGTAGGGCAGGGCAGTTTGTGTGGCGACCTGCAGGCAATCGACACACAGCGCATGCGCCAGAAGGTGCACTTGTGTTGGGTTTTTTTCAAAAACCCAATAAATTTTTTGATCAGCGCTAAAGCTTAGTCATCCATTTGCAAATTGCATCAGCGCACCGCCTAGCTTTCGCGTGGAAAAAAGGTTTACAAAGTGATCGTATGCACGATCATAACGTTCGAAATGATCGATACCAAGATTTTGTATCGTTTGCGCTTTTAAGGAACGATACATCGCATGTCGCTCTATCAGGATTTGCGTCCAGGCATCGCTCAAATCGAGCACATCGATACATCGAAGGCCCTGGGCGGCAAAGAGGCGCTGATAACCGTCTACCGAGGCAATTTCAGAAAAGCGCATGCCTTGGAAAAGTGCCGCTTCGTCTTCGGGTGTGGGCTTTTGCCGCCACAAAATGTCGGTAAACACCATGCGCCCGCCAGGCCTTAGTTGTTGGGCGCACGACTGAACCAGCTTTGCTTTATTGGGAATATGAGCGAAAGCCTCCTGGCTCACCAAGGCTGAAAAGCGACCCGCAGCAAAGGGCATAGCAAGCGCGTTGCCATGGACGAAATCGACAAGATGATCAAGACCGGTGAGTTCACTGAGCTTTCTTGCGCCTTCAACACGAGAGGCTGTTAGATCAAGACCAGTTACCCTACATCCTCGCTGCATGGCGATGTAGCGGGCAGGTCCACCTAAACCGCTACAAACATCAAGCACATGGTCATCGCTACCGAGCGCTGCATGAGCGATGATTCGATCAACAGCAGCGACGCCGCCATAGTGATCCTGATCGTGAGGCAGCAAATCACATGGCTTGATCTTGTCTTGCTTGATCCCTTTGGCCTCGAGCGCTTGGAGAATTTGTGTGAGACTAATGGGATGGAAATCGTAAAAGGCCTCAACAGCTCGGATTCGATCATCATTCATAACACTTGAGGCCTTATTGCGATCGACACTTTTCGTCGATGCTCGCTCTGATTAATAGGGTCCGGATGAGCCTGGCGTGAGCGGGCTCCCCCGCATATCGGATACTGCCGCCTTGGCAGCAATATTAAGTAGTGCGTTGTCTGCGGCGATGGTGACCAAGTCAAAACCCCAAGCGATCGCTTGCTTGGCGTATTCGGTCGTGCCGCAGTGAATGCCCGGATGGACGCCGTGCTTTTTCGCAGCCTTTAGAATGGTCTTGATCGCATCCACAATAAGCGGATCGGTTTGATCAAGCTTTGGAATGCCGCCCAATGACAAACCGAGGTCTGATGGTCCGATATAAATACCATCAAGACCTGGTGTCGATAAAATCTCATCAAGATTTTGAAGCGCCAGCTTGGTTTCGATCATCGCGATGGCCAAAATATGCTTGTTGGCCTCTTTTGCATAGTCGGCACCGGCATACCAAAGTGCGCGCGTCGGTCCAAAGCTGCGATAGCCCTCAGGTGCATAACGTACCGCGCCCACAAGCGCTTCGCACTCCGCCCTGGAATTGATCATCGGACAGATGATGCCGTAGGCCCCGGCGTCGAGCATTTTCATAATGATGCCGGGTTCATTCCATGGTACGCGTGCAAGCGGTGTTGCTTGTGTGGTGCTAATGGCTTGTAACATCGGCACCGCCGCGCTGTAGTCGACCAAACCGTGCTGCAAGTCGCAGGTTAAGGCGTCCCAACCGGCCTGAGCCATATTCTCGGTGGCGATCGAACTTGGAATACCTAACCAGCCATTGATCACCGCCTTGCCTTCTTGCCACAAGGTTTTGACTTTGTTTTCGCGCATGAAGATCTCCCAGGGGTTGCTAGTGGATGACTCATTATGAGCCCCAAATTGATCTTGGTCATAGACAGCCTTAAAGTCATGCCAATCGCTTGCTGCGAGCACTTAATTGCGCTGCGGTGCAGCAAAGCGAATAACTATTGACAAACGCATCGAGGCGGCCTAGCGTGAAGACAGTCGAGGAAAAATGCCTTCATTGGACGCAGATGCGGATTTATCGAAGGTTGCTTTGAATGCTTCTTTTTAGGGGTGTTGTGGATTTGGCCAGCAGTTAATGCTTTTTTCCTACGAGGGGGTACTCCATGTCTGAGAATGATCAAGATCGGCGCCGTTTTATTCAGCGGTCCGCGCATGTTTCAGCTGTCGCAGTCGCTGCGCCCTATGTTCATACGTCGCGAGCTGCCGGTTCGCTATCGATTGGCTTTTGGGATCATTGGGTTCCGGGTGCTAACCAAGCCACTACCGATCTAGCCAAAGAGTGGGCGGAAAAGGAAAAAGTCGATATAAAAATTGATTATATAACCTCGCAAGGTAACAAAATTCTCCTAACCATTGCTGCAGAGGCTCAGGCTAGATCAGGCCACGATATACTGGCCTTTCCAACCTGGCAGCCGGCGGACCAGGCCAAGTCGCTTGAGCCTGTCGACGACATTATGAGTGATCTGATTAAAGCGCATGGTGCGGTCAACGGCACAGTCGAATATCTTGGCAAGGTCGGGGGCCGCTGGGTTGTTGTTCCTGCAACCGCCGGAAGCCAGATTAAAGGGCCTTGCTCACGCGCTGATTTGCTGAGACAGCATGCAGGTATTGATATTAAAGCGATGTATGCGCCCGGCGGCCCCCCAAAAGCCGATGGGTGGAACATGGTTAGCTTCTTGAAGGCTGCCGAGGCTTGCCACAAGGCTAACGTATCGTTCGGCATCGGCTTCGGACAAACTTCTGACTCAGTCGACTCTGCAGGGTGTTTCTTCCAAGCGTTTGGCGCAAGTCTGGTTGACAATAAGGGCAATATCACCGTTAAGTCGGATGCGGTGAGACAGTCTTTGGATTATCTCAAGCAGCTAATGAATTTCCTGCCCGCGGATGTGCCTGCTTGGGATGATGCTTCTAACAACAAGTGGCTGGTGTCAGGAAAAGGCGCTCTAATTATGAATCCGCCAAGTGCCTGGGCTGTTGCCAAACGCGATGCCCCGCAAATTGCAGAGCAATTGTGGACGCACGGATTTCCATTGGGCCCCAAAGGCCGCTTTGCACCCTTTTTGCCCTATTTCTGGGGCATTTGGAACTTTAGCAAAAACAAGTCGGCTGCAAAGAGTTTGTTGCGATATTTATCAACTCGGCAAGCAGCCGAAAAGATGGTGATCGCAAGCGCCGGATACGATATACCCTCATTTGAAAATCTTACAACGTTCAAAACTTGGGCCGAAGCTGGGCCACCTGTGGGGACTTTGTACCATTATCCCAACCCGCATAATCACCAGACACTTTCGATTGCCGCGTCGCCTGCGCCTCCAAAAATTGCAGTCCAGATTTATACCCAAGGTCTGATGACCAAAATGGCTGTGCGCCACTTTAAGGGTGAGGCTATGGATAAAACCATTGGTTGGGCGGCCAGTGAGCTCGAAGGCTTTATGCGCACTTAAATGCTAATCGATCTGTAGCTGACAAAAACCGGGCGGGCCATCAGCTCTTGCCCGGGTCAGCCCACATCGCCATCCTGGGGGTACAAGTGTCTGCTAACAGCCAAAGCCCACGTCCGCGCCCAGCCATAAATTTGGAGCGCCTGTTTCAGCGCAAGTCGACGATTGCCTTTTTGATGGCCTTGCCGTTGATTCTGATCATCACGCTTTTGGTCGTCTATCCAGCGGGCTATGCGATTCATCTGTCAACGCTCAATAAGAGCATGGAGCGATTCGTGGGCTTTGGCAATTTTGAGTTTTTGTTCGGACGCGAGACCTTTTGGATGGTGGTTAAGCAGTCTGTGATTTTCGCTGTAACCGCAGTTATTTTTAAAGCCTTTATTGGCTTTGTTGTTGCTCATTTCGTTCACAATATTCCGAGCAAGGGGCAGCGCAAATGGCGTGGTATGTTGCTCGTGCCCTGGGTGATACCACCGGCTATGAGTACACTTGCATGGTTATGGTTATTTGATCCTTCATATAGCGCCTTTAACTGGCTTCTGGCGAAATTTGGCGTTGCTGCGATTCCCTGGACGGGGGAAACAGATTGGGCAAGGTTTTCGGTCATTCTTGTCAATATTTGGATCGGTGCGCCTTTTTTTATGATCATGTATCTGGCTGCCTTAAAGTCAGTCCCCGACCAGCTCTTTGAAGCGGCTAGTATCGATGGCGCAAACTGGTGGCAGCGGATTTGGTATATCACATTGCCGATGATGAGAAATATTATTTCGATCACGGTCTTGTTTTCCTTGATCGTGACTTTTGCCAACTTCGATATTGTTCGAGTACTGACTTCAGGAGGCCCCGTCGATACGACGCATGTATTTGCAACTTGGGCCTTCAAGGTTGGTATTGAAGGTGGCGATATACCGTTAGGCGCAACAGTATCATTGTTCATGGTACCGATCCTGGGTGTCGCTGCAGTCATGATACTTCGCGATATCAATAAGCGGGGGGTTGAGGCGTGAAATCATGAGTGAGGCAATTTCCAGTCTTCATAAATTAAATTACGGCAGCATGTCGCGCGATCGCAAGCGCGCCCTGTGGTGGTCTTATTTTTTTCTGATTGTCTTTGCGATTTTCTTTCTGACACCACCGATTTACATGATGGTGACTTCACTCAAGACAAGCGCTGAGATTTCCGCAGCAACCAGTCCCTGGATTGTTCAATCGCCAACCTTTCAAAACTACGTGGGTCTATTGACCGATTCAGTTTTTTTACGTTTTTTTCGCAATTCTGCATTGGTCTCGGCAATCGTTGTGATCATCACCATGCTCGTCAGCGTCTTAGCAGCCTTTGCGCTCGCACGTATGAAATTCTGGGGTTCGGCAACGCTTGCAACCGGTGTCTTTCTCACCTATTTGATCCCGGAGACTTTACTCTTTATACCCTTATTCAAGATGTTTGCATGGATCAAAGAAACCTTTGATGTTCAATTAATTAATCAATGGTGGGTATTAATACTTTTATACCCGACTCTAACGGTACCTTTTTGTACTTGGATCATGATTGGATACTTCTCTAGCATTCCCAAAGAACTCGACGAAGCAGCCCTTATTGATGGTGCAACTTGGTTTCAAACGCTCACTCGGATCTTTATCCCGGTGGCGATACCAGGGATTATCGCAGCCACGATTTTTGCCTTTACAGTGTCCTGGGCACAGTTTTTATACCCGCTTGCTTTTACGACCTCGGCCGAAGAGTTAGTCTTGCCTGTAGGCATTATTTCAACGCTCATCAAAGGAGATGTTTTTAACTGGGGGCAAATCATGGCTGGAGCGCTACTTGGCGCAGCGCCGCCCTTAATTATTTATGCCTTTTTGATGGACTACTACATCGCAGGTCTTACGGCCGGGGCTACCAAGGGCTAGGCAACGGGCTGAGCATCAAGCGACGCTTCTGCCGAAGTTAAACGAAGCATCATGCGACAAGAACAAGCATCGCGCCCGAAAGCGCAAGTGGGAGAATCTTGAATGGCAAGTGTTAGTCTGAAAAAGGTGGTCAAGTACTATGACGATACCCTTGCAGTACGAGGGATCGATCTAGAAATTGAAGATAAGGAATTTATGGTCCTGGTGGGACCTTCAGGCTGTGGAAAGACCACCACACTTCGGATGATCGCAGGCTTGGAAGATATCTCGGATGGTGAAGTCTTCATTGGCGATCA
>VGHV01000065.1 GCA_016868095.1 Betaproteobacteria bacterium | reverse complement strand
TTAACCGGTTGGCTTGCAAGACGCTTTGGTGAGGTTCGCGTATTTGTGATCGCGGTGTACGCATTCACTGCTGCAAGTCTGCTTGCCGCGCTATCAAACAGTCTTGAAATGCTAGTGAGCATGCGCTTGCTGCAAGGCTTAGCGGGCGGTCCTCTTTTGCCTTTATCGCAAACCTTATTGCTGCGATGCTATCCGCCTGAGAAGCGTGGCCAAGCCATGGGGCTATGGGCCATGGTGGTCGTGGTCGCGCCTGTGATTGGTCCAGTACTCGGCGGCTTTTTGGTCGACCGTGTTCACTGGAGCTGGCTCTTCCTCATCAACGGCCCTGCGGGTGTTGCGGTTGCTTACACGGTTTGGAAGCTGATGCGTTCGCGAGAATCTGAGCGTTATCCTGTGCGGCTTGATCTTGTAGGTGTTTGTCTGTTGGTCGTTGGCGTGGCCTGCCTTCAATGGGTGCTTGAACATGGCCGCGAGGAAGACTGGTTTGAATCGCCCAAGGTCATGGCCATGACAGTCATTGCCTTGCTTTCGATTGCCTATTTTGTGGCCTGGTCGTGGAACGAAAAAGAAGCAGTCGTCGATTTAAGCTTGCTTAAGGGCGTTCAATACACCACGGGTGTGAGCATGCTCACGATAGGCTTTATGACCTATTACGCAACCGTGGTTGTGTTTCCGCTATGGCTCTTGCTGGTGATGGGCTACAACACGGTTCAAGCAGGTTTAGCCATCGCGCCAATTGCTATTTTCAATCTGGTCTTTTCGCCCCTGGTCGGACGCAATATTCACCGCCTCAATCCACAATACTTATCTTTACTCTCATTTAGCCTTTTAGCAGCCATCTCATTTTGGAACAGTACATTCACGCTGGAAGCGGGGTACTGGGAAATCATCATGCCTCGATTGTTACAAGGATTTGGTATGGCAATATTTTTCATACCGATCCAAAGTTATATGCTTGCCGGAATCGCCAATGACCGACTAGCAGCTGCCACCGGGTTTTCGAATTTTGCTCGCATGCTTGGCGCAGCACTTGGTGCTGCGATCGGTGTCAGCGCCTGGGATCGCTGGGCCGCTGAAGCTTATGTCGAGTTCGGCAGCCGCCTGAATGCTCTCGATATGACGACGATCGAATTTTTATCGTCGATCCGTCAGCTTGGCATTGAAGGAAGCGGCGAGCTTGCTGTTGCCGAGCGGTTGGTATTTGCCCAAGCCTATATGATGGCCACCAATCGTTTTTTTTACGCCTGTACGCCTGTGGTGTGATCTTCGCGCTGATGGCGCTTGTCTTGGTAGTCACCTGGGCTTGGCGTCCTCCTTGGGCGCGGCGGCCTGCTTTGAGTCCTCATGCAGCCAAGCACGGATGACCGCAACAACTGTTTGTGGGTCGGACTGAAAACTCGCTCTGACCGCATCACGCTCAAGGTCAAAAGCCGCATCTTTGGGATCTTTGGCTGCTGAGCCTGGCTTGGCCGGACTTGCTGCTTTAGACTGACCCGGTGCCTTAGACTGACCCGGTGGCTTTGCAAGGGCCTCTGCCTGTGCTTGGCTTGATGCCTGTGGCTGGTTTGCTGTCTTAGCGACCGGCCTGGCTTGCACTTTCTGCTGCTTCTCAAGCCCCAAGGATTGTTTTAATTTATTCCACATCATCAATAATCGGGTTACTTAAGACCCCGATACCCTCGACTTCAATCTCGCAAACATCGCCAGCTTTCATAAATACCGGTGGTTTTCTCGCATAACCGACCCCAGCAGGCGTTCCTGTAATGATCACATCGCCCGGTTCAAGCGTCATACAAGCTGAAATAATGACGAGCGCCTCGCGTACATCAAAGAGGAAATCCTTGGTGTTTGCATCTTGCATCACCTGCCCGTTTAAGCGCGACTGTATGCGCAGACCCGCTGCGCCGCCAGCTTTCATAAATACCGGTGGTTTTCTCGCATAACCGACCCCAGCAGGCGTTCCTGTAATGATCACATCGCCCGGTTCAAGCGTCATACAAGCTGAAATAATGACGAGCGCCTCGCGCACATCAAAGAGGAAATCCTTGGTGTTTGCATCTTGCATCACCTGCCCGTTTAAGCGCGACTGTATGCGCAGACCCGCCGCGCCGAGCGGCAGCTCATCGCAAGTGACGAGCCGCGGACCAAAAGGCCCGGTCGCATCAAAATTCTTCCCGATAGTCCACTGGCTGGTTTTACGCTGGAAGTCACGAATCGAAGCATCGTTAAATAAACTATATCCTGCAACACAATCAAGCGCTTGATCGCTTCTCAGGTGGCGCGCTCGATGACCAATGATGACCGCAAGTTCTGCCTCATAATCGAGCTGATGGCTTTGCCGTGGGCGAATGATCGCCTCGCCCTGACCGAGTAAGGAACTGTTAGCGCGCAGAAAAAAGCTTGGGTAATCGGGTTTGGCATGCCCACCCTCAGCAGCATGGTCTGCGTAATTCAAGCCCATACAAATGAGCTTGCCGGGCGCAGGGATCAGAGGGGCGTAGCGAAGCGCGCTGCAGTCGCGTTTCAAAGCATCGGGCGCAGTCGCTAAAGCCGCAGTGATTTTCTCGAAGGCCTTAGGGATGGCCAAAAGTGCTGGCATGCTTGGTGGGGCCCAAGACGCTATATCCTCGAGTGAATAAAACGACAGCCCTGCTGCCGAACTCAAAACACCGAGTTTGACCTGCTCACCGTCTCGAAATGAAAACAATCGCATGTACCTCTCCTTGGAATGTCATGCATGATAAGCAGATTCCACGCTTGATCAAGGAGATCTGTTTCATGTCATCGCTATCAAAAGTCGCTATCGTCACAGGTGCTGGCAGCGGCGTAGGCCGCGCCGTGAGTTTGGCCTTTCTTGGAGCAGGCTATCGAGTTGTGCTTGCGGGTCGCAGACAAGACGCTCTGCATGAAACCATAGCGATGGCTCAAGACGCTCAAAGCAGAGCGCTCGCCAAAGTTACCGACGTTTGCGATGCCGCCTCAATCGAGGCCCTTTTTGAAGCCTGCGTTGCCGCCTTTGGGCGTCTTGACGTGCTCTTTAATAATGCAGGCATCGGTGCACCTGCCGTACCCATTGACGAGTTGCCGATCGAGACCTGGCGACATGTGGTCGACACGAACCTCACCGGTTCGTTTCTTTGCACCCGTGCGGCTGTTAAACAAATGAAATCGCAAGACCCCCAAGGCGGAAGAATTATTAATAATGGATCGATCTCTGCTTATGCACCACGTCCCAATTCGATCGCATACACCTCAACCAAACACGCGATGACAGGCCTCACAAGGTCTACAGCACTCGATGGGCGTCGATTTAATATCGCCTGCGGTCAAATCGATATAGGTAATGCCGAAACGCCGATGGCTGCTCGGATGGCCAAAGGCGTGCCACAGGCCAACGGCGAGATTGCAGCAGAGCCTTTAATGGATGTGACCCATGTTGGCCAATCGGTACTCCACATGGCCGAGTTACCCTTGCAAAGTAACGTGCTCTTCATGACGGTGATGGCAACCAATATGCCCTATGTGGGCCGCGGCTAGGTTTGAGGCTAACATCGTTATGAAATCGCTTTATCCGCAAGCCTTTGAATCGGCCATCGCGATTGCAAACCGCGTCAAACGCGGGACCTTGAAAGCAAGCGATGTGCTGTCGGCGCAAATCGAACGCATCCAAAAGCACGATCAAGCAATAAACGCTGTGGTGGTGCGCGATTTTGATCAGGCAAGACTTGAAGCCGAACGTATCGATCGAATCGTGCAACGTGGCTCCGAAAGCCAAAAGCAAGCGCTTGGGCCGCTTGCAGGCGTACCGATCACGGTGAAGGAGTCCTATGATCTTGCCGGTCTGCCAAGCACTTTTGGTCGGGTCGACATGCGAGCCAACATCGCCCAATCAGATGCGCTCATGGTCTCAAGGCTCAAGCAAGCAGGCGCGATTGTCATGGGTAAGACCAATGTGCCCGTGCGCCTTTCAGATTGGCAAAGTTTTAACCCGATTTATGGCACAACGAATAATCCCTACGACGTCACACGCGTGCCGGGTGGATCGAGTGGCGGGGGTGCGGCAGCGCTTGCTGCAGGGTTCAGTTTTCTAGAACTTGGCAGCGATATCGGCGGTTCAATCCGCGGACCGGCCCATTTTTGCGGTGTTTTTGGACATAAGCCCAGCATCGGAGTGCTGAGCGGTGAAGGCCATGCCTTACCCGATGCCCTGGCAACAGCCGATTTAGTCGCCTATGGGCCATTAGCAAGATATGCACGTGATCTTAAGCTCAGCTTTGATATTGCGCTCGGCGAGGATCTTGCAGGGCATGGCTTGCACATGCCAGCAGCGCGGCTGGCAAAGCCCAGTGGCTGGCGGGTTGCCTTGCTAAGCGATGCAAAAACCCCAGTGGCTGGCGGGTTGCCTTGCTAAGCGATGCAAAAACCTGTCCGGTCGATCGAGAAATCGTCAAAGGACTTGAGGCGCTGGGTGATCGGCTCGAAAAGCTCGGCATGAAGGTGCAGCGCAAAGGTCCTCCAATTGAACTCGAGCATTTGCACAAGCTCTACATTCGCTTGCTGCGCGCCGCAACCTCGCGAGGCCTATCGGATCAGGCCTTCATGGAGCAGGCCGAAGTGGCCGAGGCATATCGTCATGGCACGCGCCAGGAGCGAAAAGGCTACGATTACTACGCTTGGATGGTGCAAGCCAACACCATGACTCACCGTGAGTGGTTACAGGCGCACGAAGAGCGCATGGCGATGGCTCGTACTTGGGCAGCGTGGTTTGAAGAAGTCGACGTCCTGCTTTGCCCGGTTGCATCAATGCCGGCCTTTCATCACATGCAATCCGGCGAACGCTGGGAGCGCATGATTGCGGTGAATGGTCAGCAACAACCCTCCACGCAGACCATGTTTTGGGCAGGGATGTCGACCCTTTGTGGGCTTCCCGGCACCGCGGTTCCCGCAGGACAAACGGCTAAGGGGCTTCCCTTTGGTGTGCAGGTCATCGGGCCTCGCGACGGTGACCGGATCACCCTTGCCTTTGCCGAATTACTCGAGAAGTACGCCGGCTGCCAATTCCAGCCACCACCGGCGTTTGCATCCTAGTATCTGCGGCGGCGCTGATCAATCGGCGCATAGGTTGTCAGTGGCGCTGCCATCAGATAACTGGGATCCGGCGTAATGACTAAGGGGAGCGTTTCTCCGGGATCACGGTTTAGTTGGGCGCTGTATTGCCTACCAGCATATTCATAGACGACGGTATAACCGGCAACCCGAGTCTCAAGCGCCTGGCTTCCCTGACAAACAATAGCAGGTGCAGCTGGCAAGGGCCCAATAGGTGCGACAGCACCCGGAGCACCCACAGGGCTTGAGGTGATGGTCACAGCCGCCTCGCCGCCCGCCTGAGTAATCGGCGCAGCCGTCCCCAAATGGCTGCCTGCCGCTGCAGGTGTATTATCAACCCGGTCACCGATGATGGCTCCCGTGGCAGCACCGATTGCTGCAGCAGCAACCCGACCATCGCCGCGACCCACCGTGCTGCCAAGCAATCCACCGGCGATGGCTCCCACAACAGCGCCCGCGTTTGAGCGCTCTGCATGAACCGCAGGCGCAGGGGCAAGTCGCTGTGCGCAATACGATGAGGGCACGAGCACTTGCTGTAGATTTGCGGTTCGAGAGATCACGCGCGCCGCATCCTGGGCATGAGCAAGCCCAGTCCATGCCAGACAACAAAGGCTTGTCAGTGCAGCCGTCCTTCGAAAAGCCTTAATCGTCGACAAGGCCAAATGGCTAGGAAGGTTGTTTGTCATATGCTCTTTCATGTCGCCACCCTTATTTCGAGATCTGAGGATCAGTTCGCCATCATGTGTTTAGGATACTTCGCAATGATGCCTTTAAACATCGTCATTACCTCTTCAATGCATGAGCGCCGCCCTGGTTGACCTACAAGGCTTGGAATTTTCCTGGGGTGCGAAGGAAAGTTTGATCGATCTCCCTTGCTGGCAGGTTCAGGCAGGCGAACAGCTCCTGATTAGTGGCCCTAGCGGATGTGGCAAGAGCACCTTGCTCGCGCTGATCGCTGGCATCATGGTTGCACCCAAGGGTTCGGTCAAATTGCTTGGGGTTGATCTTGCCAGCCTGACAGCAGCCCACAGAGACCGCTTTCGCGCTGACCATGTCGGCATTGTTTTCCAACAGTTCAATTTGATTCCGTATTTAAGTGCGCTGTGCGCTCGACAATATGGTGCTCGCCTGCCGACTAAGTTCCCGCCGAAGTCAGTCATTTAGCACGATTAACAGTATGCGAGATGCAGCGAGAAAGCTGGCGAACGAACTTGATCTTGACGCTAAGGTCATCGCTCGACCGGTTACCCAACTTTCGATTGGCCAGCAACAACGCGTAGCCGCCGTGCGAGCGCTGCTCGGTGAGCCCGAATTATTGCTAGCCGATGAGCCAAGCTCGGCTCTTGATGCAAAGCGTGAGACACAACTCATCGATCTGCTCACCCGTCAATGCCGGCGCCAGGGAACAGCGCTGATTTTGGTGAGTCACCACCAAGCCCTTGAAAAGCATGTTGACCGCCATTGGCGTATGTCGCTATAGCAACAAGACGCCCACTTAACCATGTCGTCTCAACGATCCTTCAGCCAAACCGCAGCGCTTATCTTTGAGCTGGCAAGTAAGAGCCTTTGGCATCGCCGAATTGCGCTCAGTTTGCTCATACTAGCCATGTCTTTATCTTGTGCGTTATTATTTTTTATCGAACGTTTACGTGTTGATATCAAAACATCATTTGCCCAGTCGATTAGCGGCACCGATTTATTGGTTGGCCCAAAGGGTCACCCTGCTCAGTTACTGCTTTCGACCGTCTTTCATCTGGGCGAGCCACGTGAAGCCTTAACATTCGAAAGCTTGAAATGGCTCAGCGCATTAGACTCAGTCGCATGGGCTGTGCCTATTTCGCTGGGCGACTCGCATGGGCCTTATCGGGTGATCGGCACCGAGCGTCAATTCTTTGAACATATTCGCACCGGCGAAGCCGAACCGCTTGTTTTTACGCAAGGCAGGGCCTTTACAGGATTATGGGAGGTCGTCATCGGCGCCTCCGTGGCCAGACAATTGGGCTACAAACTCGATGCCTCGATTGTTCTAGAACATGGCTTACCAAGCGATGAGTCACAAACTAAGCCCTTAATCGCTCCAAAGAGCTTTGGCGTTTCGGCAAGTCACGAGGACAAACCATTTCGCGTCGTTGGTCTGCTTGCACCAACGGGTACTGCGATTGATCGAAGTTTATTCGTATCGCTCGAGTCGATCGAAGCTTTGCATGTGGGCTGGCAGGCCGGTGCGCCGATACCAGGATTGAAGCTATCGGAAGCGATGGTTAGAAAGTTTGATCTAAGTCCTAAGCAAATAAGCGCGGTATACATTGGGCTGAAGCAACGCAACCTCCTCTTTCGTACCCAGCGTCAAATCCATGACCGCCGCCGCGCCTGGGCTTGCGCTTGCCGATCTCTGGCAGCTTATCGGTAAAGCCGAGGCTGGGTTTTCTCTACTCGCCTTTGTTATGCTTGTTGTATCTATGCTCGGCATGGGCGCAAGTTTGCTGGCTTCGATGCGTGAGCGCGAGCGCGAACTCTCATTGCTTCGAGTGCTCGGTGCGCGACCCTGGCAAATCGCCCTCCTCGTGGTGGTCGAAGCCTTGCTTGCAGCAAGCCTTGCCCTGGTATGTTCATTACTAAGCCTAAGCGCCTTGATATTCTTTTTCAGAGAGGCGCTCCTGGCCGAAGCTGGCCTTCGCATGTCCGCGCAATGGCTTCGCTATGACGAGTGGCCTTTTGTCGCTTCGGTTTATGCTTGCGCCTTGTTGGTAAGTTTGCTGCCCGCTTGGCGAGCTTATCGCATCTCCCTACAACAAGGCATGATGGAGCGCTAGGCATGATCGACCCGGTTTCAAAGGCCCGTATGCGACGAGGCTTACTTGCACTCAGCCTGCTTCCAACGGCCATCGCCCTGCTGAAATCACCCAGTGCGCTCTCGCAAAGTCAGAGCAAGGTTCGCGATTTGAGCTGGGACGATTTGATTCCAGCCGACTGGAAGCCCGAAAAGTTACTCGAGGGCATGAATTTTGCGCTCTTACAAGACGGCGACCCTCGAGCAAACGAAGCGATGGCCAAACTCCGAGAACTATGGGATAAGGCGCCAGCAGTCAACAGCCTGCACGGCCAGCATATCCGTTTGCCGGGTTTTGTTGCGCCGCTTGAGCGCAGTGCGAAAGGCATCAGTGAGTTCTTACTCGTACCCTACTTTGGCGCATGCATCCACTCACCGCCTCCCCCGGCAAACCAAATCGTTCATGTAATAAGTACTGAACCGATCAGCGAAAAAACCGCGCAAGCAGCCGTTTGGGTCAGCGGTCGGCTTGATGTGGTTCGCTTTGAATCTGCCCTTGGTGTATCAGGTTATCGCATGCCGCAATCCAAAGTACAGGTCTATCAGGGCAAGAAAAATTAGACCGGTCTACTCATGATATAAGGTATAAACCAATTAGACCGGTCTACTCATGATAATTATGAACGAATTGCTGCAAGTAATTGTGTTCGTGTGAAACGCCCGTTTTTTCGAAACGGAATGCGAAAAAGGCCGCCCAACTCGGCCGTACCTTCAATATCATAACGAAGGCCCTCGCCAAACAGGGCCACCAAGCCTCGATCAAGCGCACCAGGAATCGCACGCAGCGGAATCAGCACACGAAAGCTCGCATCGGCACTACCTAAAGCGGGCAATCGCAAACTTTCAGTTGTTTGACCCTTGGCTAGTTCGCGCTCTTCGATACGTGCAAGAAACTGTATCGTTGAAAGTGGAATGGGCACAGGATTACTGTTATCGAGCTTTAGCACAACCAACAAACGCAACTGCTCACGATCAATACCCTGAAGCTGCACCTCTTTGACGGCAACCTCGGGCGCACCAATCGCCCCAACTTGCTGTGGCTGCAGCAACAGGACCACCCCTAGACTCGGACCAAGGAGCGGCGCAGTCATCGCAGTCCTCGCAAAACATCGGCGGGAAAACCTCATGACACCTCCCATTGCAATGGCACAATCTTTGCCGGATCGAACTGAGGATTCTCCCATAGCAAGGCGTCTGGGCTATTGGCCTGCGCAATGTTTAAGGCATAGCTGCCCGGGTTTACCACAACGCGTGTGCTTCCAACCATGTAATCAAAACTATTATGAACATGGCCATGAATCCAAAGATCTGCAAGGCTCAAAGGGCTGCCAAGGTCTGATATAAAACCTGGATTTGCGGGATGCTTCGCAAACCGCGGATGGACAGACTTTGGATGAACACCATGATGCGTGATAGCTACCGTCGGTCCACAGAAGACTTCGTGCAATTGTTCAGTCAACCATGTACGTTCACGCTGATGAATCTGCAATGCATCTTCGGGCAAGAAACGCTTTCGCTTGGCATCAAGGCCTTGAATCAATCGATGGTCAACCATGAAACGTTCACAGGTTTGCATGGCCAACGTCTTTCTTATGCCTGTACCGAGAAGCTCATAATCGGTCCAAAGCGTGCAACCAATAAAGCGCACGCCCTGTACGATTGTGACGTCTTGGGACAAAACCTGCACCATGGTGCCACGAGCCGCTTCACGTAATGCCGCTAAAGCTAGATCGATCCTTGTTTCATAATATTCATGGTTACCCGGAACGTAAAGCACAGGGATAGGCCAATCGGCGAAGCAGCGGATAGCCTCAACACCATTATGAATATCGCCTGCGAGCACGAGCAGGTCTGCCCTGTCTGCATCTAAACGATCAACCCGATACCAGTTCGGAAAGGGCTTTCTGAACATTTCAAGATGCAGATCGGAGGCGATCTGAATACGAATCGTTCGATGCATCGCGTTAA
>VGHV01000064.1 GCA_016868095.1 Betaproteobacteria bacterium | reverse complement strand
GAGTTGCGATGGATGCCTGGGCAGGCTATCGCCTGCCTGAGGAAAGACGATCGCCCAAGGTACGTCGCTTGGTCTTCCCCATAATTCACCGTTGATAAAGTTGCCAAGTCGTCCAGCGGCAAGCCCCCACGGAACAAGTGGTGCGATGAAATCGATCACTGGCCAAAACGCCAACGCTTGCCGTTTTGTGTAGAGCCAAGTAGCAACAATCACGCCGATGAGGCCACCGTGATAGGCCATGCCACCCTGCCAAACCGCAAAAATTTGCTCTGGGTGTGCGAGAAAGTAAGAGGGCTTATAAAAAATGACATAACCAAGACGCCCCCCAACGATGACCCCAAGCGCACCCCAAAAGAGGCAATCTTCAAAACGTTGTGGATTGAGCCCGCTTCCTGCTGCGAAGCCACGCTGGTTCAATCGCCATCGCCCCAACAGAAAAAAGAGCGTAAAAGCAATCAAGTACATCAACCCGTACCATCGGACACTTAAAGGTCCTAAGCTGAAGGCAATTGGGTCAAATTGTGGATGAATCATCGGCATCGGCGAATTGTGGCATGCCTTGCTCGCGGACAGTGGCCATTCTACAGGCCAGGCGATCGCGCTTTGCTACCATCCAAGCTTTCATGGAGGACCCTGCGATGGCCGAAAACGAGCGTTCAGCCCATATCACCGAAGGCGTTGCGCGAGCACCCAACCGTTCGATGTTTTATGCCATGGGCTATAAGCCCGATGATATGAGCAAGCTCTTCATAGGGATTGCTAATGGCCATTCCACCGTCACGCCTTGTAATTCCGGCTTGCAGGTGCTCGCAGACGCAGCCGACGCGGCGATTCGCAATGCAGGGGCAAACCCTCAAATGTTCGGCACGCCAACCATCTCAGACGGCATGTCGATGGGTACCGAAGGGATGAAATACTCACTGATCTCACGCGAAGTGATCGCTGATTGTGTGGAAACCGTCGTGCAAGGTCAGTGGATGGATGGTGTTTTGGTGATTGGCGGATGCGACAAGAACATGCCAGGCGGCATGATGGGCATATGCCGATCCAATGTGCCGGCCATATACGTCTACGGAGGAACGATCAAGCCTGGGCGATGGAAAGGCAAAGATCTTTCAATCGTTTCGGTGTTTGAGGCGGTCGGCGAATTTACCCACGGTCGGATCAGTCAGGAAGATTTCGAAGGTATCGAGCGCAATGCAGTGCCAGACAGTGGATCCTGCGGCGGCATGTACACCGCTAACACCATGTCGTCATCCTTTGAAGCGCTTGGTATGAGTCTGCTAGGCTCGAGCACGATGGCCAATCCCGATGCTGAGAAGGCCGATTCGGCAGCGCGATCGGCTAAGGTGTTGATCGAAGCCGTAAAAAAGGGGCTCAAGCCGCGTGACATCGTCACGCGTGAATCCATCGAGAATGCGGTTACCCTGATCATGGCCACCGGCGGATCAACCAATGCGGTATTGCACTATTTGGCGATTGCCCATAGCGCAGGTGTTGCCTGGTCGATCGATGATTTTGAGCGCATTCGCAAGCGCGTGCCTGTTCTTTGTGATTTAAAGCCCTCCGGAAAATATATGGCGGTGGATCTTCACCGGGCAGGCGGTATTCCACAAGTGCTCAAGATTCTTCTGGATGCAGGCCTTATTCACGGCCATTGCATGACGATCACCGGCAAAACCCTCGCAGAAGAGCTCGCCGATGTGCCTTCAAAGCCTGCTGCCGACCAGGATGTCATTTTCCCGATTGACCAAGCCATATACGCCCAGGGGCATTTGGCCATTCTCAAGGGCAACCTCGCGCCCGAAGGAAGCGTTGCCAAGATCACAGGCTTGAAAAATCCTGTGATCACAGGCCCAGCGCGTGTCTTCGACGATGAAGCTTCAGCCATGAAATCGATCATGGAGGGCAAGATCAAGGCAGGCGATATTGTGGTGCTCCGCTATTTAGGTCCAAAAGGTGCGCCAGGTATGCCAGAAATGCTTGCACCAACTTCAGCGATTATTGGCGCAGGACTCGGCGAATCGGTCGGTTTGATCACAGACGGGCGTTTTTCCGGGGGCACTTGGGGCATGGTCGTGGGTCATGTTGCGCCGGAAGCTGCTGTCGGTGGCCCAATTGCACTGATCCATGAGGGCGATTCGGTCACGATTGATGCACACCAGCTCTTGCTCCAACTCAATATCCCTGATCAGGAAATGCAAGCTCGCCAAGCAGCGTTTAAAGCGCCAGCGCCTCGATATACGAGCGGTGTGCTGTATAAATTTGCCAAGCTTGCTACATCGGCAAGCAAGGGCGCGGTGACCGACGCTTGAACAAGCATATCAATGAGCAAGTAGATGTCGTTTGATGGCTTCATTGAGCCTCGGTTACACTTAAGTGCAACTTATTTCAATTAAATCTTCTTTGTATTTCCATTAAATCTTCCTTGTATTAGCTAATCAGGACCTGACTATGAAGATCGTGACTTTATCCGTGAGTGCTCTTGTGATTGCACTTGGCAGTTTTGCTGCTAAGCCCGCCCTTGCAAGCGCTGATCTTGCCAAAGCAAAGAACTGCTTGGCCTGCCACGCACCCGACAAAAAATTGATTGGGCCGTCTTATAAAGACGTTGCTGCGAAGTACGCAAAAGATGCGGGTGCAGCGAAGAATCTGGCACAAAAAATTCAAAAAGGCGGCGTCGGTGTGTGGGGTCAAATTCCTATGCCCGCCAACCCCCAGGTTTCTGCCGCTGAAGCTGAAACCCTCGCTAAGTGGATTCTCGCCACCAAATAAGCCTCCTTCGGCCTTGTCCGAAGTTATAAGCTTTAAGACCCATATGCTTTGGGTTTTTGCTGAGCCGGCCGCCTAGCGGCCGGTTGGCTTTTATGCGATCGTTTGCAAGCAGCGGGAAAGCGTCGATACATGACAAAGATTCTCGAGGTTAGATCGCTATCGAAGCGATACCAGAAGGGTAAGCGACTACTCGATCAATTAGATCTCGATTTAGAGCCTGGTCAACGCGCCTCGCTCATCGGTGCATCTGGAAGCGGCAAATCAACCTTGCTTCACCTCATCGCAGGCCTTGAGGAAGCGGATGAAGGCAGCATTTTGATTGGCGGCAAGCCGATGAAGGCCGATGATGCCCAGCAAAGCGCAAGACTGCGTGCAGCATCAATCGGCTTCATCTTTCAGGCCTTCCATTTGCTTCCTCATTTAAACGCGCTGCAAAATGTAGCAGTTCCGGCGCTATTGCTAGGCGCTTCTGAAAAGTCAGCCATGGTTCGGGCATCGGACCTGTTAGACCAACTAGGACTTAGTGATCGTGCGCATGCAAGGCCTAGTGAGCTCTCGGGCGGGGAGCAGCAACGCGTTGCCATCGCACGCGCCATCATCCATGGGCCGCGTTTGATTCTTGCCGACGAGCCAACGGGCAATCTCGACCCAGCGTCGGCCGATGCTGTGATGAACCTCTTGCAACAAGTCTTGGCGCAACGTGATTGCGCACTTTTGTTTGTGACTCATGACTTGCAACGCGCGAGCCTGTTTAAACCCTGCTGGAAACTCAGTCAGGGCAAATTGCAACCGGCATGATCATGAGCCGTATGTTTGGCCTACCCTGGCCACTTGCCCGCCGCCTCAGCCTGGAACAACTTCAGCTTTACCGATTTAGGAACGCCCTAGCGGCACTGGTCATAGGCATTGGCGTGGCCATGGGATTAGCGATTGACTTGGTGAATCGCAGCGCGCTGAGTGAATTCAAGTCGGCCCTGGCAAGCATCAATGGGCAAGCCGATGCAAGTTTGCGCGCGGCGGAAAAGGAATTCAGCGCCTCGGTTTTTGCAAGTCTGCAGCAGTATCAAGCCAATGCCAGCGCCGCGCCAGTCCTTCTTAAAAGCGCACAAATGCAAACGCTTAAGGCCTCAGCGTCATCGGCCGAAGTCATTGATTTGCGCAGTACTTTCCCCCAGGGCGTCGAGCTATTTGGCATCGACCTTTTCCGATCGATTTATGTTCACCCGCAACTGAGTCCAAACATAAGCAGCCCCGAGGCAAGCGATGCATGGTTTGGTGGCAATCAGCTTTATGCAAGCCCGCGCCTTTGGCAGCAGCTTGAAAAGCTTGGCATTGAGCCAGAAGGCGCAGTGATAAGGCTTCGCATGGAGGGTCGAAGTGAAGACTTTGTGATTGCTGGCCGTCTAGCTCAAGCTGGCAGCGAATCCTTGGTCTTTGTGATTGACATTGGCAGCTTGCAAGCCCTTGCGACCCACAAGGATCGCCTCTCGCGAATCGATATGCGCTGGACCCAAGGCGCAAGCAGCAAGGATTCACCCGCAGAACTCCTTGATGCCCTGCGAGCAAAGCATCCCGAACTGATGCTCTCGCTCATCAAGCCCGAGGACGAGGCCGAGCGCATGTCGAATCTTTCCCGCGCTTATCGCGTGAATCTTGCGATTCTTGCCCTTGTTGCCTTGCTCACCGGGGTATTCATTGTTCAGTCCAATATGCAATTAATGACGGCAAGACAGTTGGGCTCACTAGCGATTCTTCAGGTGCTAGGCACCGATGCCAAAAGCATTCAGGCTTTTATGCGATTCCAAGCCCTGCTGATCGGTGCCATCGGCTCGGTGATTGGATTAATCATAGGCTCGGTTTGCGCCTGGTTTCTGCTCTCGCTCACAGGCGGAGACCTGGGTGCAGGCGTGCTTAAGACTAGCTCAAGGGCTTTAAATCTGCCTTTATGGTTGCTTGGTTTTCACGCAAGTTTGGGCATTCTCGTCGCCTGGTTTGGCTCCTGGCTCGCAGTAAGAAGTCTTGGCCGAGTCACTGCGGTGGCGGCACTCAAAGGCGCACAGCCGCCACCTTGGTTTACCGGCAAGCAACTTGCCCTCTCGGCAATGGCACTTGCCTGCTTGGGCGGATGCGGCCTCTTGCTTGAACCCGTGGAGGGCGTGCCGCTTGGCGCCTATATTTGCTTGTTTACATGGCTACTTGCAGGACTTCTAGCGATGCCCACGCTCGTTGAGCGTGTGGCACGTAGCCTGACAGGCCCAGCAACCAAGCATCCAATCAGCTGGTTAGCGGTCAAGCGTGCCAACTACTTACCTCAGTCGATAAGCTTAAGCATGACCGGCATGATTGCAAGCGTGGCGCTTTGCGTGGCGGTGAGTCTTATGATCAGCAGCTTTCGGCTCGCCGTAAGCGAGTGGCTTGACCATGTGCTGCCCGCTGATGTGTATGCGCGCATCCAAAAAGGCGAAGCAAGCCTCTCACCCGATGAGCAATTGCAATTGTCGCAGTTGGAAGGCTTAAGGCGCACCGAGTTTCAGCAAGTGCTGGAGTGGCCCATGCTTGCCGAACGCCCGCCAATTGCTGTGATTGTTCGGGCGTTGCCGCTGAAAACGCCTCAGGACAGGCTGCCGATCACCGGGCAGCTACTCGACCCCCATCCAAGCCTGCCTAGCGTCTGGGTGAGCGAGGCTATGCGCGATCTCTACCGATGGGAGCCGGGAAGCATCCAGCGTCTTGGCTTACTACCCGAGGGATCAGTCTTTGTGGCGGGCGTTTGGCGCGATTACGCCAGACAGCATGGCTCGATCATCATAGAATCATCGCAATGGTTAAGGGCGCGTGGGGGCCATCAGCAGCTTGAGGCAAGCGATGTTTCATGGTGGCTGACAGAACCAGGTCGCGGCAGCGAATCGCTGCTCGCACAGCTGCCCGAAGGGCTACGCGCCAAGCTTGAAATCCGCAGCGCTTCAGACATTCGTGCACTTTCGCTCGAACTTTTTGATCGAAGCTTTGTGGTGACCTATGCCTTACAAGCTGTCGCCTTGTTGATTGGCTTACTCGGCCTTAGCAGCACGCTTGCTGCCCAGGCGATTGCCAGAACCCAAGAGCTTGCCATGCTGCAACTTCTTGGCCTGCATCCGGCAGCGTGTACCCGATTGCTTTTACTTGAAGCTGCTTCAAGTCTGGCTTTGGCACTGCTTTGGGGCTCCATGCTCGGTCTGGCACTAGCCTGGGTATTGATCGAGGTGGTCAACCCGCAGTCCTTTCACTGGAGTATGCCCATGCGAATTCCGGCGGGCTTGATGATGCTTGCGATAGGCGGTGTTTGGTCGATCGGCGTATTGAGCTGCCTGGTACTTAGCAAACAGTTGCTCAAACAACCAATGCTGCAAAGCCTCAAGCAGGATTGGTAATGCGGCTTAGTTCAACACAACGTCGATGGCTCATCAAGCGCACCCTCGGCGCCTCAGCGCTCAGCGCTGCCGCACCTAGCCGGCAGACCTTCGCGGAAACAATTACCGCAATCAAAATAGGTACTGCACACCAAAGCGAAGCCCAGCAAAGCGGCTTCAAAACAATCCAGTTTCCACGCGATCATGGCGCACATCCCGATGAACGCATCGAGTGGTGGTACCTCACAGGCTGGCTCGATGCCGACACCGGCATTCAGGCAACGATTTTTAGGGTCCGACTTGGCAAAGCACGGCAAAGCACTTGGGGCTCAAATCAATGGCTCATGGGCCATGCTGCCTTGGTCAGACGCGGCTGGAGCAAACTCATCCATGAACAAACAGCATGGCGAAGCGTCAAGCATGTTGCCGAGTTCAGCGAAACCGATCTAAATATTATGATGCCAGGCTGGCGCTTTGTCCGTGAAGCGGACGGCAGGATCGCTATCGATATTGAGCAAGGCAGGCTCGGATTAAAGCTGCGCTGTCGGCCTCGTGGCGCGCCACTGCTGCAAGGCCAACAAGGCTATTCGCAAAAAGGACCGGCTGCGGGTCAATTTAGTCACTATTACAGCCAGACACAGCTTCACGTCGAGGCTAACCTGCATCTCGATGGTAAAGCGCTAAGCATTGATCGCAGCAGCAACTTCGCTGCAGCCTGGTTTGACCACGAGTGGTCAAGCAGTCTTTTGTCGGCCGACGCGGCTGGATGGGATTGGTTTGGCCTTAACCTGCTCGATGGGCAAAGCTGGATGGCATTTCGTATTCGGGACCGACAAGGCGCTGAACTGTGGCGTTCTGAGGCGGGTTTAGTCATGCAATCCCTTGAGCAGTGGCGCTCAAGTGCAAGTGGGGCAAACTACCCGGTGTCGCTTCGAGTGAAAGGTAAGTTTGGGCCCCTTGTGCTCAAGGCCCTCGTACAAGATCAGGAAATCGATGCTCGCGCAAGCACTGGCAACCGATATTGGGAAGGCGCAGTTATGGCGTATAACGATCAAGGCGATCTGATCGGAAGAGGCTATCTGGAGTTAACGGGCTACGACCGCCCGATGCGACTTTAGCAAGCATGCCCGATGCGACTTTAGCTACGATCACGCTAGGCTGCTTTAATTAGACCGAATCTCAACCAAGGAAAGCATTGAAGGCAACTCATCATGAAGGCATATCACGAATTGATGCAACACGTGCTCGATCATGGCAGCCAAAAGCATGATCGCACCGGAACTGGCACGCGATCGGTGTTTGGATGGCAGATGCGTTTTCCTTTAGCCGAAGGTTTTCCGCTGGTCACTACGAAAAAATTGCATCTGAAATCGATTATTCATGAATTGATCTGGTTTTTATCAGGTTCTACAAATATTCACTATTTAAAATCGCACGGCGTAAGCATCTGGGATGAATGGGCCGATGCCAATGGTGAACTCGGCCCTGTTTATGGCTATCAGTGGCGTTCCTGGCCCACAGCAAGTGGCGAGTCGATTGATCAACTTAAAGAACTCATGACACGATTGCGCAGCGACCCTGATTCTCGAAGGCTGATTGTGTCGGCATGGAACGTGGGGGATCTACCCAAAATGGCGCTTGCGCCCTGTCATGCGATGTTTCAGTTTTATGTTGCCGAGGGCAAGTTGTCCTGCCAACTCTATCAACGAAGCGCCGATATTTTCCTCGGCGTGCCGTTTAATATCGCGTCATACGCCCTACTCACCCATATGGTGGCCCAGCAAATCGATGTCGAGCCAGGTGACTTTATCTGGACGGGGGGCGACTGTCATCTTTATCTTAACCATTTAGAGCAGGCACGCGAGCAACTTAAGCGCGAGGCCTACCCACTGCCAAGCCTGCGGATGTCCAGACGCCCTGATGATCTCTTTTCATATCGCTATGAAGATTTCGTGATTGAAAACTACCAATATCACCCGGCTATCAAAGCCCCCATCGCAGTGTGATGTCTCGCAATGATGAGTTTTGATCGCCGCGCTCAAGGAGTTTGTTTAGTGGTTGCCTATGCCAGGCAGCGGGTCATCGGTCGCGATGGTGCTATGCCCTGGCATCTGCCCGAGGATTTAAAGCATTTTCGGTCGCTTACCCTCGATGCAAGCATCGTGATGGGGCGGCAAACCTTTGAGTCGATTGGTAAAGCTTTGCCGCGGCGCCGAAATATTGTGATCACCCGCAATCCATCGTGGCATTGCGAAGGAGCGGTCGTTGCAACAAGCTTTGAGCAGGCATTGGCCTTAGCTGCGCCTGGTGAGGTCTATATTATTGGAGGCGGGCAGATCTATCAGATAGCCCTCGCCCACGCCGATCGTGCGGTCGTGACAGAAATTGAACTCGAAGTCGCTGGCGATACCTACTTTCCGGAACTTGCCCCTACGTGCTGGGCGGAAGTTGCCCATATAAAGGGGATTAGCAGCCAAGGCTTAAGTTATCGTTTTGTTGATTATCGGAGAACCCACTCATGACCTCATCGGATTACAAGCTCTTTAAGGCAGAAGGCATGCGCCAAGCGGTCGCCATGGTGATCGCCGCCACCGGCTCACGCGGACGAGAGCCTCAGCAAGTTGCTGACAACTTAGTGCTTGCCAATCTCAAAGGTCATGACTCGCATGGTATCGGTATGGTGCCACGCTACGTCGATTCATTCTTAGAGGGCGGGCTTAAGGTCAATCAGCAACCTCTCAGTAAGATCGATGCAGGGCCGCTTTTGGGTCTCGACGGCCAGGCAGGCTTTGGACAGTCCATCGGCGAAGCGGCTACCGACATGGCCATTGCACGTGCGAAAGAGCATGGCGTCTGCGTGATGGGTCTAGGTCACGCTCACCATCTAGGCCGCATCGGGCACTGGGCCGAACAGGCGGTAAGTAAGGATTTAATATCGATCCATTTTGTCAATGTTTTGTCGCGACCGACCGTCGCCCCTTGGGGGGGTGCCGCCGGTCGTTTTGGTACGAATCCATGCTGTATTGGTATCCCGATGCGCAACGAAGCACCGGTGATTCTCGACTATGCAACAAGCATGGTTGCGCAGGGTAAGATGAGGGTCGCCCACAATAAAGGCGAGGAAGTCCGCCATGGCATGCTCATCGATCAGCACGGTCATCCAACGACAAATCCAAGTGTGGTTGTTGTAGAGCCGCTTGGCGCCCTGCTCACCTTCGGCGAGCACAAAGGCTTCGGCATGGCCTTAGTCTGCGAATTACTCGGAGGCGCCTTATCGGGTGGCGGAACTTGGCACAAGACTTACCAAGGCGAAAAGAAAGTTTATAACGGTATGCTTAGCATACTTATCGACCCCAAGCGTTTGGATCAGGACGACCATTTCTTTAAAGAGAGTGAGGCCTTCATGAACTGGCTGCGCTCTGTACCGGTTGCTCCAGGCTTTGACAAGGTCCGAATTGCAGGGGAGCCCGAGCGCGAGGCGATGGCCATTCGGAGCAAGGAAGGCTTTCCTGTCGATCCAACGACCTGGCAGGAGATCCTCGCTGCCGCAGAAAAACTCAAGTTGCCCCGAGCCGAGGTTGAGCAAGCTGCTATGCAAGTTTAGCGCCACGCTTTCATGATAGATTCCGGGCCAAAGCTTTTGTTAGCCCAAATTCGCCCCTGTAGCTCAGTGGATAGAGCGTCCCCCTCCTAAGGGGAAGGTCGCAGGTTCGATTCCTGCCGGGGGCGCCAACGACGGGGCTTATCGTGATAGTGGTCACTAACTTAGCTGCCTAATTAATGTGCAAAACACGCTCATTTTCGCTGGTTTAGGCACAATTTAGGCACAATCTGATAAGACTTATACCGAAAAATCGTAGCAGGTATTAGGACAACTTT
>VGHV01000063.1 GCA_016868095.1 Betaproteobacteria bacterium | reverse complement strand
ACAATGTGAAGATGACGGTGGCCTTGATTGCGCCGATTGCGATGGAGCAGGGGTTGCGCTTTGCGATTCGTGAGGGTGGTCGCACCGTCGGTGCCGGCGTCGTCGCTAAAATCCTCGACTGATCGGTCTGTTCCCGTAACTGGAGATGCGAGCCTCGGCTCGCTTTCGGTTTAGCAGAGATGTTTAGGGGTATAGCTCAATTGGCAGAGCGGCGGTCTCCAAAACCGCAGGTTGGGGGTTCGATTCCCTCTGCCCCTGCCAGTCATCGGGCCAAGCTTGGTTTGCTAAGCTTGGCCGCTTATCCAAAAGGTTAGGTGCATCGCATCGTGGCAAGTCAGCAAGAGGAGTTAAAGCCGGGGTCTGCCGACCACGCCAAGCTGATTGCTGCGGCTTGTTGTGTGCTGGCAGGATTAGTCGGATTTTATTGGTTGTCATCCCAGGCGCTTGCCCTGAGGATTTTGGTAGTTATTGCTGGCTTTCTCGCTGCAGCGGGTGTTGCCTACACTTCAGTGCAAGGTCAGCAATTCCTGAGATTCGCAAAAGAGGCTTGGGCTGAGACGCGGCGGGTTGTGTGGCCAGATCGTAAAGAGACTGTCCAAATGACGCTTACGGTCTTCGGATTTGTGGTCATTGCGGCCTTGTTCTTATGGATCGTTGATAAATCGCTCGAGTGGGTTTTGTACGGTCTCATCCTGGGATGGAAAAGCTGATGAGCAAGCGGTGGTATGTGGTTCATGCCTACTCCGGCATGGAAAAAAGTGTGGGGCGTGCCATCCAGGAGCGGATCGATCGGGCTGGCATGCAAAGTTATTTCGGCCGGATTCTCGTTCCCACCGAAGAGGTGGTTGAAATGAAAAACGGTCAGCGAACGATTTCTGAGCGCCGGTTTTTCCCAGGTTATGTTTTTGTTGAGATGGATCTCACCGATGAATCATGGCACTTGGTGAAAAACACCAACAAAGTTACCGGCTTTGTCGGTGGTAGCGGACATCGGCCAACGCCGATCCCCGATAAGGATGTTGAGAAAATTCTCGCCCAGATCCAAGAAGGCGTTGAGAAGCCTCGGCCCAAGGTTTTATTTGAGGTCGGCGAAATGGTGCGTGTTAAGGATGGTCCCTTCACTGACTTCAATGGCAGTGTCGAGGAAGTGAATTACGAAAAAAGTCGTCTTCGGGTGTCAGTCACGATTTTCGGTCGGGCAACACCGGTGGAGCTTGAGTTCGGTCAAGTTGAGAAGCTTTGACCATTTTGTGTCTGAGGAGCCGTAGTAGACGGGCAAAAGCAGAGCGGCGTGTGTGGTTGATGCCGGTTAAGTGAGCCTGTTGAACCTGCGTTTGAACTCATAAAGGAGAGCCATCGTGGCAAAGAAAGTTGTTGGTTATGTCAAGCTGCAGGTCCCTGCAGGAAAAGCGAATCCCTCGCCCCCGATCGGCCCAGCCCTCGGTCAGCGTGGTCTTAACATCATGGAATTTTGTAAGGCTTTTAATGCCCAAACGCAGGGTATGGAGCCAGGGCTGCCTATCCCCGTTGTGATTACAGCCTTCGCAGACAAGAGCTTCACCTTCGTGATGAAGACGCCCCCAGCCAGCATTCTGATTAAGAAGGCTGCCAAGGTGGATAAGGGCTCATCAAAGCCGCATAGCGAAAAGGTCGGCAGGATCAGCCGCGCCCAGGTTGAAGACATCGCTAAATTGAAAATGCCTGACCTCACAGCCTCAGATCTTGAGGCGGGGGTCCGTACGATTGCAGGCTCGGCACGCAGCATGGGCATTGTGGTGGAGGGTTTGTAATGGCACGCTTATCTAAACGCCAAAAGTCGCTTCGCGAAAAGTTGGACAGCCAAAAGCTCTACCCCTTGCCCGATGGTCTGGCGCTGGTGAGGTCCTGTGCCACAGCGAAGTTTGATGAATCGATCGACGTCGCGGTACAGCTTGGTATCGATGCCAAGAAATCTGATCAGCTTGTTCGTGGTTCGGTCGTGCTGCCGGCTGGAACCGGTAAGTCAGTTCGCGTAGCCGTGTTTACAAGCGGTGCCAAGGCCGATGAGGCGCGCGCTGCCGGTGCAGAGATTGTGGGGATGGAGGATCTTGCTGAGCGGGTCAAAGCAGGTCAGATCGACTTTGATGTGGTCATTGCCTCGCCGGATGCCATGCGTGTTGTCGGTACGCTTGGCCAGATTCTTGGCCCTCGTGGCCTGATGCCAAACCCCAAGGTGGGAACGGTTACGCCCGATGTTGTGACTGCAGTGAAAAACGCCAAAGCTGGTCAGGTGCAATACCGTACTGATAAGGCCGGCATTATCCATTGCACCATTGGTCGGGCGTCCTTTGCAGAAGACGCACTCACGACAAATTTGCGTGCGCTTATCGATGCGCTCAATCGAGCCAAGCCAGCTACTTCCAAAGGCGTATACCTGCGCAAGGTGGCTTTGTCTAGCACGATGGGCGTGGGCGTGAAGCTTGATGTTTCAGCATTTAGTGCTCAGGCAAAGGCCTGAGCATACGTAGAGACTTTGGGGTTGTCGCAAGCTAGCTTCGCTGGCGTGCGGCAAGTCGTCAAAGACCGCAGGGGGTGAAGTTCGACCTCAATGGCCAGCGAAAGCCGGTGCCCTGCGCAGATGGCGGTCCTGAAGCGAGGATGTCACGACCGCACGTTGGCTCCACCCTAGGGTGAACAACGTGGGGTTTTGGTTCCGATTTCGGTCGCCGTGTTAGCAACGGACGAAGGGTATCCGTACCTCAGTCCCTATTAGGAGCTAGACCGTGGGTCTTAACCGAAGTGAAAAGGCAGTTGTAATCGATCAGGTGAGCGCACAAGTGGCGCAATCTCAGGCGATTATTCTTGCTGAGTACCGTGGTCTGGGTGTGGGCGCTTTAACCGAGTTGCGCAAGCAAGCTCGAGCCCAAGGCGTTTATTTGCGCGTTCTCAAGAACACGCTGGCGCGCCGCGCTGTTTCGGGCACGTCGTTTGAGGGTTTGGCCGAGAAAATGGTCGGACCACTCATGTACGGCATGTCATCCGATCCAGTGTCTGCAGCCAAGGTCTTGAGTGCATTTGCAAAGGGCAACGACAAGCTCGTGCTCAAGGCAGGCGCAATGCCGAACTATGTGATGGACGAGCAAGGTGTGAAGGCACTGGCCAACATGCCAAGCCGTGAGGAATTGCTGGCTACCCTTTTGGGAACCTTGCAAGCACCCGTCGCAAAGTTCGCTCGCACCCTCAACGAAGTACCTGGCAAGTTTGTTCGCACGCTTGCTGCGCTTGAAGAAAAGCGCAAAGCAGAGGCTTAATTCATCGCATTATCGATCGCAACACGAAATCGACATCTCAATTTTTCGGAGTTTTCATTATGTCTAAAGAGCAAATCCTCGACGCTATCGCCTCGATGACCGTATTGGAGCTGGCTGATCTCATCAAGATGATTGAAGAGAAGTTCGGCGTTTCAGCTGCAGCCGCAGCGGTAGCCGTAGCAGCACCTGCTGCCGCCTCCGCAGCGCCAGCTGCTGAAGAGAAGACCGAGTTCACCGTCGTACTTGCTGCCACCGGTGAGAAAAAGGTTGAGGTCATTAAGGTGGTTCGTGCAGCAACAGGTCTTGGCCTCAAAGAAGCCAAGGACTTGGTTGACGGCGCACCCAAGCCCGTCAAAGAGGGCATCTCCAAGGCAGACGCCGAGGCGCTCAAGAAGCAACTCGAGGATGCAGGCGCGAAAGTCGAACTCAAGTAATCGATATTTCTCGCACGTACATTGCGTGACCGCACGCATTGTTGCTACCACCCAAAACCTCATGTCGGCTGACACGAGGTTTTGGGTCTTGTTGTCTTCATGGTTTGTAAACGACGATTTGCAAACTGTTTTTAAGAATCCTGTGTTGGGCCGAGCCTATGTCTTGGGCCTTATGCAAGTTTCGGATTTTCATGCCCGATGCCACTGAGGGGATTGTCCATGGCTTATTCGTACACCGAGAAAAAGCGCATTCGCAAAAGTTTCGCTAAGCGTCGCGCCGTGCTGGAAGTGCCTTATTTGCTCGCTACGCAAATTGCTTCTTACACGCATTTTCTGCAGGCTGATATCGCAGCATCAGCGCGAGAGAACGACGGTTTGCAGGCAGCATTTCGGTCGATTTTTCCGATTGTTTCTCACAACGACATGGCAAGACTCGAGTTTGTCAGCTACAACCTCGGTGCCCCGGCATTTGATATCAAGGAAAGTCAGCAACGCGGCCTGTCCTATGTTGCGCCGCTGCGGGCGAAGGTTCGTTTGGTGATCATGGATCGTGAATCACCCAAGACCGTGAAAGAAATTAAAGAGCAAGAGGTTTACATGGGGGAATTGCCCCTGATGACGCCCACTGGCTCGTTTGTGATCAACGGGACTGAGCGGGTCATCGTGTCACAGTTGCACCGATCGCCAGGCGTGTTCTTTGAACATGACCGTGGTAAGACGCATAGCTCAGGGAAATTGCTCTTCTCGGCACGCATCATTCCTTATCGCGGATCATGGCTCGACTTTGAGTTTGACCCGAAAGATATTTTGTACTTTCGTGTTGATCGTCGGCGCAAGATGCCGGCGACGATTTTGCTCAAGGCAATCGGCATGAGCGCTGAGCAAATCCTTGCCGAGTATTTCCAGTTCGACAGCTTTAGCCTTCAATCGGAAGGTGCGATGATGGACCTGGTTGTTGATCGCTTGCGCGGCGAGATTGCCCGTTTTGACATCAATGATCGCGATGGTAAATTGATCGTTGCAAAAGATAAGCGGATCACCGCTAAGCATATTCGTGAGCTAGATCAGGCTGGTGTCAAGCGCGTTAGTGTCCCTGAAGACTTTCTCCTAGGTCGCACGCTGGCAACCAATATTATTGTTGCTGACACTGGCGAACTGGTGGCCAAGGCTAACGATGAAATTACCGAGGAGTTGCTCGGCAAACTTCGTGATGCTGGTGTTCAAGCGTTTCAAACCTTGTATACCAATGACCTCGATCAAGGTCCTTACATTTCCCAAACGCTTCGCATCGACGAAACCGTCGACCAACTGGCTGCAAGAATTGCGATCTACCGCATGATGCGCCCAGGCGAGCCACCGACCGAAGATGCGGTGGAGGCCTTGTTTAATCGTCTTTTTTATAGCGCAGAGACCTACGATTTATCCAAGGTCGGCCGTATGAAATTTAATCGACGTGTCAGTCGCGATGAGCTTACTGGGCCGATGACCCTTGTGAATGACGACATCCTGGCAGTCATCCGCATTTTGGTCGACTTGCGCAATGGCCGCGGTGAAATCGACGATATCGATCACCTCGGCAACCGTCGCGTCCGTTGTGTTGGCGAACTCGCAGAGAACCAGTTCCGCGCTGGACTTGTGCGGGTGGAGCGCGCTGTCAAAGAGCGACTCGGCCAGGCTGAAACCGAAAACTTGATGCCCCATGACCTCATCAACTCGAAGCCGATTTCGGCAGCGATTCGCGAGTTCTTTGGCTCGAGTCAATTGTCCCAATTTATGGATCAAACTAATCCGCTTTCGGAAATCACCCACAAGCGCCGTGTTTCGGCACTGGGTCCTGGCGGTCTTACCCGTGAGCGAGCAGGCTTTGAAGTCCGTGACGTTCATCCGACTCATTACGGCCGGGTTTGCCCTATTGAGACGCCCGAAGGCCCCAATATCGGTTTGATCAACTCGCTGGCGCTTTATGCGCGATTAAACGAGTACGGCTTTCTGGAAACGCCGTACCGCAAGGTCGACGATGGCAAAGTAAGCGATGAGATCGAGTACTTGTCGGCCATTGAAGAGGGGCGCTATGTGATTGCTCAGGCCAACTCAGAAATCGATGCCCAGGGTCGGCTAACCGGAGAGTTGGTGTCGATCCGAAAGGGTGGCGAAACCGAGTTGACCTCCCCAGCCAATGTTCAATACATGGACGTAGCGCCGAGCCAGATCGTATCGGTTGCTGCCTCGCTCATTCCCTTCCTTGAGCATGACGATGCAAACCGCGCACTGATGGGATCGAATATGCAAAGGCAGGCTGTACCTTGCTTGCGGCCTGAAAAGCCTTTGGTTGGAACCGGGATTGAGAGGACTTGTGCGGTTGACTCGGGCACCGTGGTCACTGCGCATCGTGGTGGTGTTGTGGACTATGTCGATGCCAATCGTGTGGTGATTAGGGTCAACGATGATGAGACCGTGGCCGGCGAGGTGGGTGTTGATATTTATAACCTTATCAAATATACCCGTTCAAACCAAAACACCAACATCAATCAACGACCAATTGTTCGCCGCGGCGATGTCATTGCACGGGGTGACGTGATTGCAGATGGTGCTTCGACCGATTTGGGAGAGCTCGCCCTTGGGCAGAACATGATGGTCGCCTTTATGCCCTGGAATGGCTATAACTTTGAGGATTCGATCCTCATCTCTGAGAAAGTCGTCTCAGACGATCGTTATACATCGATACATATCGAAGAACTATCGGTGCTGGCACGCGACACCAAGCTTGGGCCTGAAGAGATTACGCGCGACATCTCAAACCTGTCCGAGGGACAGTTGTCGCGACTCGATGATTCGGGCATTGTCTATATCGGTGCCGAAGTCCACGCTGGCGATGTGCTTGTGGGTAAGGTCACACCCAAGGGCGAAACCCAGCTCACACCCGAAGAAAAACTGCTGCGTGCGATCTTCGGTGAAAAAGCAAGCGATGTGAAAGATACATCGCTACGGGTCCCATCGGGGATGAGTGGCACTGTGATCGACGTGCAAGTCTTCACGCGTGAGGGCATTACTCGCGATAAGCGCGCACAGTCGATTATTGATGATGAGTTAAAGCGCTTCCGCTTAGACCTAAACGATCAGCTGCGTATTGTTGAAAACGACAGTTTTGCACGGATTGAGCGATTGCTTGTCGGCAAGTCTGTTAATGGTGGTCCTAAGAAATTGGTCAAAGGCGCGCTTATCACTGCTGAGTATCTTGCAGATTTAGAGCGTTATCATTGGTTTGATATTCGACTTGAAGACGAGTCTGCAGCAAGCCAGCTCGAGCTTTTGAAAGAATCGATCGAGCAAAAGCGCCACCAGTTCGATTTGGCTTACGAAGAAAAGCGCAAAAAGCTCACTCAAGGCGACGAGCTTCCTCCGGGCGTGCTAAAGATGGTCAAGGTTTATCTCGCGGTCAAGCGTCGTCTTCAGCCTGGCGACAAGATGGCGGGCCGTCACGGAAACAAGGGCGTGGTATCGCGGATCGTTCCTGTGGAAGACATGCCTTTCATGGCCGATGGCACCCCGGTCGATATCGTGCTAAACCCACTCGGTGTGCCATCGCGCATGAACGTGGGTCAGATTCTCGAGACCCACTTAGGTTGGGCGGCCAAAGGGATTGGCTTGCGGATTGGCAAGCTACTCACGCAGCACGCCAACGCCCAGGAGCTTCGCCAAAAACTTGAAGCGCTTTATAACGTTCATGGGCAAAAGGCGCAGATCGAAGCCTTAAGCGATAATGAAGTGCTTGAATTGGCTGGTAACCTGGCCAGGGGCGTTCCCTTCGCCACGCCGGTCTTTGACGGTGCATCGGAAGAGGAGATTCGCGCCATGCTCGATTTGGCTTATCCATCTGATGATCCACATACCGAGATGCTTAAGTTCAATAAGACGAAGACCCAGGTCACACTCCATGACGGGCGCACCGGCGATGCCTTTGATCGTCGGGTCACGGTGGGATTCATGCATATGCTCAAGCTTCACCATTTGGTCGACGACAAAATGCATGCACGCTCAACCGGGCCCTATTCCTTAGTAACCCAGCAGCCCTTGGGTGGTAAGGCGCAGTTCGGTGGCCAACGCTTCGGTGAGATGGAGGTCTGGGCACTCGAAGCTTATGGTGCCTCGTACACCTTGCAGGAAATGCTAACGGTGAAGTCCGATGATGTGAATGGACGCACTAAAGTCTATGAAAATCTCGTCAAGGGCGAGCACGCCATTGACGCAGGAATGCCCGAATCCTTCAACGTTTTGGTGAAGGAAATCCGCTCGCTTGGGATCGATATCGATCTTGAGCGTAATTGATCCGGTATTTGCCAAGGAGAATCACCATGGGGAATGCGTTACTCGACCTGTTTAAACAGGTTCAAGAAGACGAACATTTCGATGCTATCCGCATCGGCCTGGCCTCGCCGGACAAGATACGATCCTGGTCTTACGGCGAAGTTAAAAAACCTGAAACGATCAACTATCGGACCTTCAAGCCCGAGCGTGATGGTTTATTTTGCGCCAAGATTTTTGGCCCGATCAAAGACTACGAATGTCTTTGTGGAAAATACAAGCGCTTAAAGCATCGAGGCGTCATTTGCGAGAAGTGCGGTGTGGAAGTCACGCTTGCAAAGGTGCGTCGCGAGCGTATGGGTCACATCGAACTGGCTTCGCCGACTGCGCATATCTGGTTCCTGAAGTCCTTGCCATCAAGGCTTGGCATGGTGCTTGATATGACTTTGCGTGATATCGAACGCGTTCTATATTTCGAAGCATTTGTCGTCGTTGAGCCCGGCATGACGCCACTCAAACGCGCTCAGTTGATGACTGAGGATGACTACATCGCGAAGACTGAAGAATATGGCGATGAATTCCAGGCCCTCATGGGCGCTGAGGCTATTCGCGAATTGTTGCGCTCGATTCATATCGATCGAGAAGTTGAAACCCTGCGTCGTGAGCTCGAGCAAACCAGCTCTGAAGCCAAGATCAAGAAAATTGCTAAGCGATTAAAGGTTTTGGAGGGATTTCAGCGCTCTGGCATCAAGCCAGACTGGATGGTGATGGAAGTTCTACCGGTGCTTCCTCCCGAGCTTCGTCCCCTGGTTCCGCTCGATGGCGGTCGTTTTGCAACCAGCGACCTTAACGACCTTTATCGTCGTGTCATTAATCGTAACAATCGTTTGAAGCGATTGCTGGAGCTGCGAGCGCCAGAAATTATCGTCCGCAACGAAAAGCGTATGCTGCAAGAGGCGGTCGACTCCTTGCTTGACAATGGTCGTCGTGGCAAGGCAATGACTGGCGCAAACAAGCGCGCATTAAAGTCACTTGCTGACATGATCAAAGGCAAGGGCGGACGCTTCCGTCAAAATCTGCTTGGTAAACGTGTCGACTACTCAGGCCGCTCGGTCATTGTGGTGGGTCCGCAATTGAAACTGCACCAGTGCGGTTTGCCCAAGTTAATGGCGCTTGAACTTTTTAAACCTTTTATTTTCCATAAGCTTGAAATCATGGGGGTTGCGACCACCATCAAGCAAGCCAAGAAGTATGTTGAAGCCCAAGAGCCTATTGTGTGGGACATCTTGGAAGATGTGATTCGCGAGCATCCGGTACTGCTTAATCGCGCCCCAACGCTGCACCGCTTGGGTATTCAAGCCTTCGAGCCGGTCTTGATCGAAGGTAAGGCCATTCAATTACATCCTTTGGTTTGTGCCGCGTTCAATGCGGACTTTGACGGCGATCAAATGGCAGTTCATGTGCCCTTGTCGCTTGAGGCGCAGCTTGAAGCGCGTGCGCTTATGCTTGCTTCAAACAATGTGCTTTTCCCATCTAATGGCGAACCTTCGATCGTTCCTTCACAAGACATCGTGCTTGGGCTTTATTACACCACCCGCGAGAAGATCAACGGGCTTGGTGAGGGTATGGCCTTTTCAAATGTCTCCGAGGTTGCCAGGGCTTATGACAACCGGGTCGTTGAATTAGGGACCAAAATCACGGTACGTTTGAAGGAATACGACAGAGACCGTGAAACCGGCGAGTCGACGGCGCGTACGCGCCGGGTCGAGACGACGGTGGGGCGTGCCCTGTTGTCAGAGATTTTGCCCAAAGGTCTGTCATTTGATCTAATGAATAGACCGCTCAAGAAAAAAGAAATATCAAGGCTGATCAATGCCTCATTTCGTCGCTGTGGCCTTCGCGACACCGTCATTCTTGCCGACCAACTGATGCAAAACGGCTTCCGCCTTGCTACGCGGGCCGGTATTTCGATTGCGGTTGACGACATGCTTGTGCCGCCGCAAAAGGCATCGATTCTTGCCCAGGCTGAAGCAGAGGTTAAAGAAATTGAGCAGCAGTACACCTCAGGGCTAGTTACCCAGGGCGAACGCTACAA
>VGHV01000062.1 GCA_016868095.1 Betaproteobacteria bacterium | reverse complement strand
GCCTGCTTGCCATCAATCATGAGTACACTGATGAAGGCTTGCTCCACACGGATGGTCAGTCAAGTTTGACGGCTCAAAAGGTTGCTAAGTCCATGGCCTCACATGGCGTGAGCGTGATCGAAATCGCCAAAGTGAGCAATCAATGGCAGATCGTGAACCCCTCCAAGTTTGCAAGGAGAATCACTGCCTCGACTGCAATGCGCATCAGTGGGCCTGCTCGCGGCCATCCGTTGATGCAGACAAGCGCTGATCCTCAAGGCCATACAGTATTAGGAACGTTTAATAATTGTGCGAATGGATTTACGCCCTGGAGTACGTATCTGACTTGTGAGGAAAATTTTGCAAATTACTTCCAAGGTCGAGAAAAACCTAGTGAGGACGAAGCACGCTGGGGCATCCGTCAACGCGATCGTGGATTTCGTTGGTATTAGCACGAAGAGCGCTTTATGGTTGAGAAGCACCCTAATGAGGCTCATCGCTTCGGCTGGGTGGTTGAGATCGATCCTTTTGACCCAGCGAGTGAGCCTGTCAAGCGTACAGCCCTGGGGCGAGCTGCTCACGAGGGAGCTTGGGTTAGTGTTACCAAAGATAAAAAGATTGTTGTTTACATGGGTGAGGATGCCGCCTTCGAGTACATCTATAAATTCGTCAGTGCTGAGCGGCTGAGACCGGGAGGCTATCGAGCAAACAAGGACTTGTTGGATCACGGCACCCTGTTTGTTGCAAAATTTGATGCAAATGGGCGGGGCGAGTGGATCGCACTAAAGCACGGTGAACGTGGGCTTGATGCAGCAAGAGGCTTCAAGGATCAAGGCGATGTTTTAATTCGCTCAAGGCAGGCAAGCGATTTGCTGGGTGCTACAAAGATGGATCGTCCAGAGTGGATCGCCGTTGATCCTTTGAGCTCGCATGTTTACTGCACCTTGACCAACAATAGCCGACGGGGGATGCCAGGGCGGCCAGGCGTGGACGCTGCCAATCCCCGTGCCAACAACAGCATGGGTCATATTATTCGCTGCAAAGAAGATGGCGATTTTGATGCCCAAAGTTTCAGCTGGGAGCATTTCTTGCTTGCCGGGGATCAGGCGAATCAGCGCGAGGAAGCTAAGGGCAATATGAGGGGCGATGCCTTCGGCAGTCCGGACGGCTTATGGTGCGATCCAAGAGGCGTCTTGTGGATTCAAACAGATGCTTCTGCGAGTGAAATGTATATTGGCGAGTACCAACGTATCGGCAATAATTCACTGCTGGCTGCTGATCCGTCAACTGGCGAGGTGAGGCGATTCTTGGTTGGGCCGGTCAATTGCGAAGTGACCGGTATTACCGCAACGCCTGACTTGAAAACATTGTTTGTAAATATTCAACATCCTGGCGAAACACCTGGTAATTGGAGCGATCCAAAAAATCCAAGTCGATTTTCAAGCTGGCCTAACAACAAACCCAACGAACGTCCGCGCAGTGCCACCGTGATTATTCGAAAGCGTGATGGTGGTGTGGTGGGGACTTAATCGGTCTAGCAACTTAAACCAAGACATTTTGCGCGTCAAATCACTGTCATCTCTTTGCTTCAACATTAAGAAAGAAAACATATTTTGAGGCAAATCATGATCCGAATTGAGCGCTCTTGTCTTTCCTTGGCTTGCTTGTTGAGCACCTTGGGGTTTGATGTCCACGCGCAGACCGCAGTAAATAGGGCAAGTGGTGAGGTCGTTGTAACAGGTCAAGCTGCCTCTCAAAGTAAATCGATCAGAGCTGAGGAGCAAGCCGATATCCTTGTGAATGTTATCAGCGCAGATGAAATCGGCGCCCTCCCCGATCAAAACGTCGCTGAGTCACTCGCTCGGCTACCTGGCGTCGTGCTATTGCGCGATCAAGGTGAAGGGCGCTATGTTTCAATTCGGGGGATGGGGCCAGAGCTGAATGGATTGACCATCAACGGCGCACTCATGCCTTCTCCCGAGGTAGGACAGCGCGGTGTTGCTTTGGATGCACTTCCGTCAGGCGTTATCTCAAGTATTACGGTTCAAAAAATGTTTACCGCAGATCAAGCTACGTCGGCGCTTGGTGGTGTTGCTGAAGTTAAAACGCTGACGGCATTTGACTTGCCGGCGCAATTCAGATCCCTTCATCTTCAATCAACAAGAGACGGCCTCACCGGGCAATCAGCCCCGGGTGTGCGAATTCTATTTTCTGACCGTTTGTGGACGGCAAGTTTGGATATACCTTTGCGTTTAATAGGGACCGGCGAAAGTTCGGATCTGATAATGTCGAAACGGGCGGTGCTTGGGACGGGGCTCCTTGGAGTCGCTTGAATTACGAGACTACCTTCTCACGCGCGAGCGTACCGCCCTTAGCCTGAATCTTGATTACAAGCCCGACGCGAGATCCCATATTTACCTTCGCGGGCTCAATACACAGATCAAGGATACGGAGGCGCGCGATCGCTATACGATCGAATGGTTGGATAGCGAGGGTGAAACTTCTGCGATCAGGCCAGGTCAAAGCGCATATGCCGAGGCCCAGCGAAGGGTTAAATTCAGATCCGAGACGCTCAAGATATCGAGCCTACAACTTGGTACTCGGCAAGATCTAGGGCGTTGGCTGATCGACGGTTCGATTGGGCAATCCAAGGCATCGGAAGCGACACCATTGAACCTTGATGATGCCCGCTTTACCGGCTTTGGTGGACAAGTATCATTCTCCAACACCCAGCAACCACGAATTTCGGGCCCATCAGCACTTAGCAGTCCGGCAAGTTATAAACTTAATCGCATCACCCTAAGTGAGAGCGACATGCTCGATACAGAGCGCTTCTTGAAGTTTGATGCAACCCATCGAATGGTGATGTTTGATCGAAATGCCGAGTTTTCATTCGGCTAACGATTGGCTAATCAGATTAAATCGAGTCAAGCTAATGACTATCGGTCTAAAGCGAAAGGCCAGTCGATGGCAGACTTTCTAAGCGCTCCGATACCCTATGAATTTGCTAACTTCGGTCCTGGGCTTCAAGCGACTTCCTTATTCAATCTTGGTAAGAGTGCAGGTTACAGTCTTGAAGAAGATGCTTCGGCTGAAAGCGACAGTCGAATTGAGGAACGGATTCGTGCCTTCTATGTGCAATCGCGTCTGGAGTGGAGTAGTAAGACGAATGTTTTGTTGGGCTTAAGGCAAGAGTCGACAAAGCTCAAGGCGATAGGAAATTCGATCGATCTTGATGCTGAAACGATCACGTCACTGACTAAGTCCCGAGACCGAAGCGATTTACTACCCAGTCTGAGCATCCGATCCGAACTTGCAGCCCGAACAACACTTCGAGCCGGTCTTTCGCGCTCAATGGTGAGGGCAGGATTCAATCAACTTGCACCTTCGACAATTGTGGAAGATAACAAAGCGCTTCGCGGCAATCCTGACCTAAAGCCGCTCCGCTCAAACAATATCGACCTTTCTTTGCAGCACTTGCTTGGAAGAACAGGTGCGATTACCGTAAGTGCTTACAGGAAGTCGATTCAAGACTTTACTTATCTCAGCAATTTAGGTGAAGCTGAAGGCTACGACGAATTGTTAACCTACCGGAATGGCGATCGCGGGAAAATCTCTGGCTTAGAGTTAGGCATTGCACATCGTTTCACTGATTTGCCCGCACCTTGGAACCGATTCTTGGTTTCAGCAAACGCCAGCATCAGTCAAGGGAGTGCCAGCCTCAGTGCTGTTGATGATGGGACGACCACAAAACGAAATGTTAGGTTTCCAGGGCATGCAGAACGGAGTTCAAACCTTGTGATTGGTTATGAGTATGCGGGATTGAGCGCAAGGCTCGCTTATCAGCAACGCAGTAACTACTTATTGGAGCTAACTCAGGACTTCCTTGCTAACGAGAAGGACTTGTTTGTTGCACCAAGTCGGCATCTCGATTTCTCGATCCACTACCGTCTGACACCGCAATTCAGCCTAGGACTTGAAGCGACAAATCTCACCAACCAAGCCTACTATGTTTACCAAAATAGCAAAGCATTCAACGCCCAGTACGAGCGTTATGGTCGAGGTCTAAAAATGATGCTTAGGGCAGCATTTTGATTCAAGCTTTGCCTCGATCTTTGTCCCAATCGCGCTTCGTTGGCGGTAGTTCTGCTAAGCGTTGTTTATGCTTGATTCGCAGTTTCCTAGGCTTTGCGATTTTCTGCTCTTTAACTCAGTTAAATGCGTTCGCGAAGTCAGAAGCCCCGATTGAGGCGCGCGTTGAGGCATGCGGCCAAACGAGTCCTGTCTCAAGTGTAGGGGACGCTGCGGACGACCCAGCGATTTGGATACACCCATCAAACCCTAACTCATCCTTGATTCTCGGGACAGACAAAAAAAAGGGTCTTGCAGCTTATGACTTAGATGGGAATTTAAAACAATTTTTAGAGCTTGGACCAGTCAACAACGTCGATCTAAGAGCGTCGATTCGTGTAGGCACGCTCGACAAAGACCTTGTTGTTCTGAGTCATCGGCAACATCGCTCGATAGATATTGTCGAGATAAAAAGCGATGCCAGCCTGAGCTTTGCTGCGAGAATCCCTACGAATCTGCCTGATGTTTATGGTATTTGCATGCACAAGACAGCAAGCGGCGCCGCAGAGGTTTTTATCAATTCAAAGTCCGGGCGTTTACAACATTACATGCTTCAGTTGCAGCAAGGGCAACTGGCAGGTGTCCTTAAACAAGAGTGGTCGTTTAGCTCGCAGATTGAGGGCTGTGTTGTCGATGACGCGACTGGTATAATTTTTGTCGGCGAAGAGGCCAAGGGTGTCTGGGCGATACCCTTCAACACGGGTGCAACATCACCTCGCTTAGTGCTTGAGGTCGGACCATGGCTTAAGGCTGACGTCGAGGGTCTCGCGCTTGCACCGCACAAGGCGCGGGGCCCTTTGTTAATTGTTTCAAGTCAGGGTGATCATCAATTCGTTGTTTTACGGGCAACATCTCCTTTTGAGATCATCGGCCGCTTTAGTGTTGTAGGCAGTACTGAAAAAGGTATCGATGCGGTGACTAGTACGGATGGAATTGAAGTTTATGCAGCGCCCGTCGGCACGAAGTACCCACGCGGCTTGATGGTAGTTCAAGATGGCTCGCCGGCCAAGAGTGCGGGTACGCAGAACTTCAAGATTGTCTGTTGGGAAGATGTTTTGACCGCACTGCGGCTAAACTAACTTAATCGATCAATGCGCCCTCGGCATGAAAGGGGTAGGGTCCTTCAAAAGTTCCGATGGGCATGGTGTGGGTCACAAGGCCCGCTGATTTATTCCAGGCATGAATCCGAAATCCGCCTGGTTCGAGATTCCATTGCGATACTGCTAATGGATGTAAATCGAGCACGACTTGATGCGCGGGCGAAGGCGATGTCGAAGCAATCGTGCCAGCAAATCGTGTGTCGATCGCGCGGTGGAGATGCCCGCAAATAATACGTTCTATATTCGAAAATTTTCTAATAATCTGAGCAAACTCTGCTCGTCCATGCAGCAGCCCAATTTCGTCCATATGGCCGATTTGAGTCAGAAAGGGCGGATGATGCATAGCTATAACAACCGGGCGGTCAACGCAAGCAAGCAGGCTTTCTTCCAACCAGGCAAGACCGTGCGCATCGATAGCACCAAAACTTTGCCCAGCAAGGGTGCTGTCAAGTGCTATTAATTGCAGATCACCAAGATCGACCGAAAAATGTGCTGGACCAGAGAAGCCGAGGTATGAATGGTCGGGGAAGCTACGGCGCAGGTTGATAATGCAGTCATGATTGCCTGGCATCAGAAAAATAGGGCAAACAAGGGGCGTGAGCAAATCTCGCAGGTGTAAATACTCGGACTCGCGCCCAAAATCACAAAGATCGCCTGTAATGACCACGGCGCTTGGCGCCTGGGGACATCGAAGGATGGTATCAATTGCGCTACTCAGATAGGGTGCGGTATCAAGCCTTCCATAGGCCTTGCGCCCAGGTTCGCGGATGTGTAGATCGCTTAATTGAAAAAGATAAGTGCTCATCACTCGCCTCCGAAAGTCTTAAGCGCCGTTGGGTTAACTTCAATTTGTACCGGATCATCAACGCGAAGTGGACAGTCCCTTGCCCTTTGAACCTTTAATTCGATTCCCTCGGGTGTTATTACGCGAAGCTGAATACGATCGCCAAGAAAGGCGCGGTGAACCACGCGCCCAAGACCGCGTTCAGTCAAATCGCCGTCAACAGCATAAAGGTCGATGTCCTCGGGTCGAATCAATACCTCGCGACCTGAGCCTGCATCGGTCGCTATGTCGAGCCAGGCGCCGCCAAGTAGAATGCCGCGCCGACCATTAGGGTTCTTGATCAGACGGACCGTGTTCATGTGACCAAGAAACGAAGCAACAAAGGGATTGGCGGGCGATCGGTATAGTTCTTCGGCTGTACCGAACTGAACCACTTCGCCTTGATTCATCACCGCGAGCCGATCAGCGATGGCCATGGCCTCTTGCTGATCGTGGGTGACGTGAATGGCCGTGATATTCAAGCGGCGTAGTAACTCGGCAAGTTCATCGCGCAAGGATTCTTTGAGTTTTGCATCGAGGGCGGTCAAAGGCTCGTCGAGCAACAAGACGCGTGGCCTAATTGCAATGGCCCGTGCCAGAGCAACCCGCTGACGCTGGCCGCCCGAAATTTCACCGGGACGCTTATGCTCGAGTCCGCTCAAGCGAACGAGCTCGAGAAGTTCGGCAAGTCTCGCCTGAATCGCTGCATGAGAAATGCCGCGAATCCTTAAGCCATAAGTGATGTTTGCCGCCAGGTCCATGTGGGGAAAGAGCGCATAGTGCTGGAACACCATGCCAATTTGCCTTTTTTCAGGTGGGAGGTTTGTTACTTCGTCGGGTCCAAAATAAATCCTCGTACCGGGGTTTGGAATCTCCAAGCCCGCGATCATGCGCAGTAGGGTGGTTTTGCCGCAACCTGAAGGTCCGAGCAGAGCGAGAATCTCGCCGGGTGAAATCTCAAGCTGTGTGCTGCGCAGACCAATTGTTCCATCCGGATAGGTTTTAGAGCAATTTTGAATGCTGATCGCTGTTTGTTTAGTGGGCATATCGCTTCGCAAGCATTCGTTCGCTTAATTGCATGAGCCACAAAAGCGGCAGCACGACAATCAAAAAGACAAAGGTATACGCAGAGCCAATTTCAATACGCATCGAGGCATAGCTGTCAGCAAGGCCCACTGGTAGCGTTCGAGTGAGCGGGGTGTGTAGCATCCAAGTGAGATTGAACTCACCGATTGAAAGTGTAAATACCATCAGTGCCCCGCTGAGGACCGCGGGAAGCACCGCAGGAATCAAGACCCCTAAGAATCGCTGTTTGAAGCTTGCCCCAAGTGTTGACGCGGCTTCTTCCATCGTCCGTAATTCGGGCCGCCGAAATGCTGCCGTGAGTACTCTCACCATAAATGGCATGGTGAAGATCACATGACCTGCCAGGATGAACGCAGCGTGCTGTCTAAAACCGCGAAACTCCCCGTAGACCAGAATGAGGGCGAGGGCTGTTGCAAGCCCGGGTACCGCAACAGGAAGTGTTATCAGTTCTTCAAACCATAGCGCCCAGGTTCGCTTGGAGCGCGCCAACGCATAAGCGCAGGGCAGGCCGATCAGAATCGTACAAATCACAGCGGCGCTTGCAATGCCAATTGAGGCAAGTACGGTTGATCCATAGCCGCGCCACACTTCAAGCAGCCACTGGAGCGTGAATCCACCGCGCCAGCCAAGCGCGTAATTCTGCATGAAGCCAGCCGATACCGATAGCAGTACCGGCCCAAGCATAAACACGCCAACGAGCAAGCAAAGCGCAGCCAAATAAGGGTTGGTACGCATGGCCTATCAGATGCCTAGTGCGAGGTTGCCTGCGCGACGCCGGGCCAGGGCAAGTGCAGCCCAGGTAACAAGGCCAAGACTGATCGATAGCGATGCAGCGACCGCGAAGTTCGCATAATTAGTGAATTCGCTATAAATCGTGATCGGCAGTACTTCGAATTTGCTTGCTAGTGTGAAGGCTGTTCCGAATGCGCCCATCGCGGTTGCAAAGATGATCGCACCGCAAGCCAGTGTGGTCGGCGCCAGTTCAGGAATCCAGATGTCACGAATAATCTGCCAGCGGTTGGCGCCGAGTATTCGGGCCGATTCTTCGAGCGAGCGGTCGATGCTTTGTGCGGCGGCAGCATAGGCACTGATGGCCCGGGGTAGTGAGAAGTAAACATAGGCAAGAAATAGCCCAATGAAATGATAGGCAAATGTCCAACGCCCTAATCCCAAGCTGTCGCTAAGGCTCGGGATCAGACCTTGTCGACCGCCTAGCAAAATCACAAAAAAACCGATAATTACGCCGGGAAATGATAAAGGCATGGTCAGTGCCGAAAGGAACATGGCGCGCCCAACAAACTTGTGGCGTGCTAGAAAAACACCGACCGCGCCGCCAAGTGCGAGGCTAATCGCCGTTACCGCAAGCGATAAGGCCACAGTATTAAAGAGGCTTAGCAAATAGTTTGTGTTTGTCAGAACGATGAAATAAGTGTCCCAGGCTTTTTCGGCTGGCAGCGCGAAAAGTCGCGCCATCGGGAGCAGCCAAAAGGCAAAAAACACGACAATGGCCGGCACAGCACAAAACTGCTGCCACCGGCTCGTCGTGTAAAAAGCCATCGCGGTCGCGATTCTTCAGAAAGAGGGCATCACCAACTGAGCGATTTAACGCACTTCCATCTAACGTACTTCCTTTAAGTAGCGTTCAGAAAAGGCTTTTTGTACTTCTGCCATTTTCCCATAATCGACGGTCCTTGCGCGGGCGTATTCGCTCGCTGGAAGGAAACGCGACTGAACCTCTTTCGGAATCGCAGCAGCGCGCACCGGCCGAAGATAGGCATTAGCCCAAATCGCTTGGCCTTCGTCTGAAAGTACAAAATCAAGTACTTTTTTGCCGTTTTCTGCCTGCGGGCCTTTGTTGACAAGACTCATCACATAGGGGACGACAACACTGCCCTCGGCTGGGATGACGAACTCGACATTTGCCTTATCTTTGTACTTGGCGCGATAAGCGTTGAAGTCATAATCAAGCAAGATTGCAATCTCACCGGAGAGCACGCGAGCGTAAGACGTTTGCTTGGGTACGATCGGCTCATTTTTCATGAGGTTTTTGAAGTAATCAATCGCCGGTCCGAAGTTATCAAGACTTCCGCCTCTGGCCTGATTAATGGCAACCGCGCCGACATAGCCCACGAAGGCCGATGCTGGATCGAGGTAGCCAATCAAACCCTTGTATTCGGGTTTGAGCAAATCACTCCACGATCTTGGAATCGGCTTTCCTTTAAGCGCATCGACATTCACCATGAAACCGAGCGTTCCAGAATGGATAGTGAACCAATAACCGTCGGGGTCTTTTAGGCCGTTGGGAACATCGTTCCACTGAGCGGGCTTATAACTTGTTACCACACCTTCCTTGCGTGCCTGGATACCAAAGGTCACGCCTAAGTAGGTCACATCGGCCACCGGATTTGCCTTTTCGGCAACGAGCTGGGCCAGCGATTGACCTGAGTTTTTATTATCTGGGGGAACGGTGATCCCGGTCTTCGCCTTAATGGCCTTAAGTTGCGAGGCCCAATCGGCCCATTCGGGTGGACAGTTATAACAAATGGCGCTTTGTGCGATCGCCGAAGTGCTTGCAAATCCTAGCGTTGACAGTGCGGCAAGCGGCAATAAGATCGCACGAAGATATGATTTTAGTAAATAGAACAACATAGGACTTCCCTGATGGTGGCGGTTGGATGAGAGCTACGACCCCTTAATCTTCGACACTTTCAGTGAAATACTGATGACGTCGTCTCAGCGACAGTACCCTCGTCCGATCGACATTCGGCCGTCATTAAGACCCTTTATACTGTAGGGGAAACAAAACTTCATCATGCCCTCGGGTTTTTAGTTTCGAGCGCATCTCACCTTTCTTTTTGCCGAGTCCGATCATGAGTGAACCTGAAGCTATTGCCCCAAGTCATCGCGATCCACTGCCCAAAATCTGGGACGAGAACAGCAAAATCGGCGACATGCTGCGTGGTCGGCGCGGCTTGATTGTGGGCGTTGCCAACGAGCACAGCATTGCCTTTGGCTGTGCTGCCAAGTTGCGTGGCTTTGGCGCTGAAGTCGC
>VGHV01000061.1 GCA_016868095.1 Betaproteobacteria bacterium | reverse complement strand
TGAAGGCTCTGCGGTATTTTATGGGGAATTGCCGCCCGACTCGATGATCAAAACGAAACGCATATTGATTAGTGGCGGAGGAAAGCGTGCACTCAGGCTTGCGGCGTATCTGCTGCAACACAATGAATCATTAGCCCCTGCATCGATCGATTTAATCGCAAGAAATGGTCTGCGAGCCGCACTAGATACCGAGCATCAGGCTTTACTTGATCTTGTCGATCAAGCCGCAGCGATCGGCCGCATTCGAGTCCTAAACGCTTCAATCAAAGGATTAGATGTCGACAAGCCATCTGAGGTTGCCGATCAAACCCATAAGCTGAGCGCAGTCAGCATCATCACACGCAATGGATCCCAGCCCGCAGAAATGCGCCTGCCCGTTGATGTGATCGCTGTGTGTCATGGGCTTTCGCCAAAAATCGATGCCATGCTTGTATGGGAATTGGGTATGAACAAGGGTCAAATCCCAGTGGATACTGGGCGGTTTGAAAGCCGGCGCAAAGCGATCTTCGTGGTTGGCGATATGGCATCGTACCCAGGGAAGAAAAAGCTGATCGCTTGCGGCTTTCATGAGGCAACGCTTGCGGCCTATGCTGCCTGCGACTACGCATTTCCTGGCAAAACCATCCACTTGCAGTACACGACCACATCACCCCGACTCTTACAGAAATTTGGCGATCAATCGACGCTGAGCACTCGATCTTCGGTCAAATAAATCAGTCCTGGCGTGAGGCATAAAATCTGGTGGCTTAAATAAGTCTTAGCGTAAGGAATAAAATCTGGTCGACTAAATAAGCCTTAGCGGAGGGGATGAAATCTGGACGACTAAAAAGGCCTACGCAGAAGGAATGAAATCCGGATTGCCTTGTTGTTTTCGTTCAAATTTCAGAAATTCGTAGTAACCGCAACGTTTGCCATGGGGATAGTCGCGGCATACTGTTGGACGAGCCTTATAAATCGTACAGCGACGCTCATCGCTGTCAAAGAATCTACAAATCGAAGCGTACACCGAATCGCGTTTGTGCTTAAGAATGGTCTCGTCTTCGCCATGCTCCTGATAGCGCTTGGTGTATCGACTGCGAGCCTCATCTTCACTGATTTCGAAATGACGAGCAATGCGACGCAAGTCTTTCAAACTGATAACGATCCTGGGGTAGGTGCAGCAATAGCCTGGACATTTACTGCAATCAAAACCTAAAGTTGTCGCCATGATGACTCGCATGCTAGAGATAGCCGATTGTGCCTGAGAGCGGCTCGCCTCGCCGTATGGCACGAATCAGACCACGTGCAGGATCAATGGCTGCGAGTAGATCAGACTCCAGAGGGCAGGGGATAGACTGCATCATATCGAGCAAGATTTCAGCCCCTAAGGGTGCCCACAAGGCACCACGTGCACCAAGCGCGGTTAGGGTGTAAGCCTGCTCAAGCCGAGGCATTGGAAGGCGAGCATTCTTTCGAAGCCGCTCCCATTGCTCACCAACTCGATGGCGATCAGCGATGGCGCCGATCATCGGTAAATGATCTGGTGTATTAAATCTTATGCCGCGCCAAAGCACGCTCGGTGCATTTGAAAGCGTTTCAAAAAAATTATCTTCCAAGGCTAACAATTCTTGTAACGCATCCAACAATGAAGATCTAGCCTCTATATCGTTTGGATCACCATAAAGTGAACCCACCAATAATCGGTCTGGCTCAGCCAAGCGCAAGACATGCTGCTGATCAGCAAGGATTGACTTGATCTGCCAAACAGGATGCGAGGGATCGACCGCGGAAATGTCAATCAATAAGCTAACGCCAGGCTTTCGTTGCAACGGCATCGCATGATTGAATCCAAGTTTGACAAGTCCTTGAGGGCTCGTAAGCACCATCGTGGCTGCACTCGCAATTAGCTGACCCGCTTCATCAAAGGCCTGCCAACGCCCGTCATGCAAATCAAGCCGAGCCACGTTAATTTGCAGCTGAGGAAACGCTAGTTGAGTCGGAAGCGCCATCGCACGCGAACGGGGAAGACAAAGCCGATACTCGTCGAGCGCCTGAAAGAGGGAAGGCCAAGGATTGAAGGAAGCCTCTGAATACGCAAGAAGCGCATCGAGCCGCTTCTTCCATTCAGCACGAGCCTCGCTCCTGTAGAGCAATTGCAATCGACAAGAGACAAGGGGCGAAAGACCCTGTGACCCTTTCTCAGAACCCAAGCGATAAGAGGATAAGAGCGCTGCCCGACTTAGACGTGCCATCTCGTTATCATCGGGAGAACAGTGCAAATGATCTAAAAATGCCGGAAGATGGGCTTGTGCATCGCAGTCCTGTTGCAACTTAGCATCAATCAACACACCCTGGAATCCACGAGCCCTTGCTGCAAGTGCCATGCATTGGCCAGCGAGCCCAGCACCAATAATCATAAGATCCTCAACCGCGGGCTTTGGACAATAGGGCTTAATACGTCGATAAGGCCTATAACGGGCCTCAAGTCGAAACCGTTTGGGGGCAAAACCTGGCTCCCTCGAAACATCAAACTCAAGTGCGCTTAAGCGATCGCGTAAGGGCTTGGCACTCGCGTAACTGAGCAGCAGGGCTCCTTCAAACAAATGGCGCCTCAAATCGCGAAAAGCCTCAGACCGCCACATCGACGGATTAGCCGCTTCGGAAAAGCCATCCAAAAATACAATATCAAAGCTGGTACTGAGTCGCTTGAGCGCCTTAGAAACATCGGCGACAAAAAAATCAAAGTAAAAGTTGCTATGCAAAGCATAGCGATGAATCCCTGGCAAAGCATACGCACCGTCAAGCTCGAAACAACCAAGCCAGCGTTCAACAAGCTCAGTCGCCGTTGGTCCCAGGACTGCCGTCCAGGCACGGCGATACTCGTCTAAGCTCAAGGGGTGCAATTCGATGCTTTGCACATAACATCGCCAGGCAGGCTTGGCCCTTTTCAACCAGCGGTCAAGAAAAACGCTTAGATTGAAGCCCAAACCGAATCCAAGTTCTAAAACATGGAACTTCGTTCGCCCCTGGCTGGCGAGTTGCTCAATCAATTGCCAAGCTGGTTCCACAAAAACCCACTCAGACTCTTGCAAGCCGCCCGAAACGCTGCGATAAACATCGCCGTAGCGCGAGTTTCTAAGGCTTACGCCATCGTTATCGATCAAAAGCATCGGCCATCACAAGCTTAACCATCAGACCAGGGAGTTTATGACACATGCAAGAACACTTAAGCCTAGCCGCAACCCGTTTAGCCGAGGCCTGGCAGCATGACCGGCATCTATCCCAGTTCGAGCTTGATCTCCAGCCAAAGAACCGCGGCGAAGCGTATGCTGTGCAGGCATTGCTCGTTAAACAAATCAATGAACCGACGATCGGCTGGAAAATAGCAGCCACCAGTGAGGGAGGGCAGCGCCATATCAACGTTAGCGCACCGCTCGCTGGACGCTTATTCACCTCGAGGGTGTTGCCGGATGGCGCAACGCTCAGTCTAAGCGGTAATCGAATGCTCGTGGCAGAAGCCGAATTCGGATTTCGATTTGGCAAAGCAATACCTGCACGGGCAAACCATGGCCACGACGATTCAATAAGCATGGAGACCATGCTTGAAGCTGTTACAGACATGGTTCTTGCGATCGAACTACCGGATTCACGCTTTGAGAACTTCGTAGCAGCCGGAGAAGCCCAATTGATTGCAGATTTTGCGTGTGCACGTCACTTTATCCTTGGGCCGACGGTGAGTGCGGACTGGCGATCACGAGACCTCAGCAAACATCCGGTGAGGTTTCTTGTGAATGAACACATCGTTGCCGAAGGGTCGGGAGCGTTCGTATTGGGCGACCCGCGAGCAGCGTTGCATTGGCTTGTCCGCGAATTAGGCGAACATTACATCAACATCGAGGCAGGCGATGTCATGTTCACTGGCACCTGTGTCATTCCGGTACCCATCAAGCCAGGTGACAAGCTTTGTGCCGACTTTGCTGATTTTGGCCAGGTGAGAGCCGATGTTATTTGAGCTATCCATGTCAAGCACCGGCCAAGACAACTACGGGCCTGTGTTCTGAGAAACATCTTTCAGTTGACATAATATTGATTATGCGCAAATAAACGATGGCTTTGGCTGCAGCACATGCGAGCGCATCTCGTGAGGCCAGTTACCGCTAACGAATTCTGTCGAGCAGCCAGGCAGCAAAATCGTCTCGACCCATTTGTTGTGCGTAATCCATCGCAGTTAATCCAGCGTGGCTGCGATAGCTCACATCAGCGCCTTGACGCACCAAATGCATGGCTAAGGCCTCATGCCCCTGACGAACAGCCATCATCAAGGGTGTGATGTTGGCCGGCGACTCAGCATCGATATAAGCGTCACGATCAAGAAGCCAATCGACCATAAGACGTTGATCAAATGCAGCGGCGTAATGCAATGGCGTCCAGCCTTGTCGATTGATTTGGCCGCCGCGCTTAAGCAATTGCTCAGCCATCGATAAGTCACCATGCTTGGCAACAAGCATCAAGGCAGTTTCGCCGCGCTCGTTTTGCGCCTCAACAAGTTGCTCAGCACGAGTTAACAAATAGCGAAGGCATTGCGGTGCGCGCTCTGCAGCTGCCGTGTGCAATAAGCTGCCCCAAACAGGATGAAGCGGCGCTGGCTTATTGCGAAAGTCGGTATCAAGCATCCTCATCACGCGAAATACTTCGTCACGTCGAATCGCATCGAAGAGGCTATGGCCTTCGTCGAGCATTGGGCCCGCGGCAAGCCTTTCCCCCTGGGCCGATGATTCCGTCTGTGTAGACGGTTTTGCTTCGGCTTGCGAGTTTGCTTGCGCAGACGGCTTTGCATGTGCTGGCGGTTTTGATTGCGCCTGCGGTTTCGATTGCGCGGGCGATTTCGATTGCGCGGGCGGCATTGTTTGTACCGACGTGGCCGATTGAGTAAAAGGCGCACTTTGCAAAACGCAGTAAAGCGTTATACCGAACCCCAAAAGTCTCGCGTTAATGCTCATAAGATTTCTGTAAACGATTGAATAAGCAATAACAATTAGCTGTTGTTAATTCAATAAACGCCTCTCGTTTAATACTCAAAAGTTCGGCAAGAAAGTTAGCTGTTGCAGCAAGCATGGCGGGCTCGTTACGCTTTCCTCGATGTGGCACAGGCGCAAGATAAGGTGCGTCAGTTTCAATGAGGATGCGATCCAGGGGCAGCTTCCTGGCTACCTCACGAAGCGATTCCGCAGACTTGAAGGTGACGATGCCTGAAAAGGAAATATAAAACCCCATGTCCAAGGCGGCGCTTGCCGTCTCCCAGTCCTCGGTAAAGCAGTGCATCACACCGCCGCAACTTGAAGCACCCTCCTCGCGCATAATGCCGAGGGTGTCTGCGCTCGCCGCTCGGGTATGGATGACTAAGGGCAGACCCACTTGTTTGGCAGCTCGAATATGGTTTCTGAAACGTTCTCGTTGCCAGCTCAGATCGCCCTTCAGTCTGAAATAGTCCAGTCCCGTTTCGCCGATTGCGATCACTTTGGGATCGCTTGCAAGCCGACATAACCCCTCTGGCGTTGGCTCTTCAACATCTTGATAATCAGGGTGAACACCAGCCGTTGCCCATAGATTAGGTCTAGACCTCGCAAGCGCTAAAACTCGGGGAAAGTCAGCCAGATTCACGCTAATGCAAATGGCGTGCTTAACCCCGGCAGCGTGCATCCGCTCGAGTACGGCCGCCCTATCCTCACTAAAGTCATCGAAGTCTATGTGGCAGTGCGAATCGATCACGTCGCTTCCTTTTCACGGTTAATTTTTGAAAAGTTTGCATAAAGCAGCAGCGTACTCTCAGCATGAAGTAGGGGATTTAAGGGGTGACGCAGGCTCGCTTTCATCGCATAAAGTTGCTCGATCAGCTTGAAACATCGATTGGGATCGATGCCTCTAACGCGCTTGGCAGCGGCCTCAGCGAAGGTCTTGAAATATAGAGGTTCAAGCTGATGAACGGCTTGCAACAGGTCCATCGCCCATCGTTCTAACAACTCAAACCATTGTTCGGGCTGATGCTCAGCCCACTGTCGCGCAAGCGTCGAAAACCATGCATCAGGCATCTCGGCGAGCGTGTGCAGCCACGAGCCTTGGGCTTCGAGCACAGGATCGAGGATTCTTTGCTGAGCCGACCATGGCGCGTTGCCACTCAGGCCTAAAGCCAGCGATAACATGCTCGAGGTCGGTGCGGGTGCTTGCGCCGAAGACACAGGTTGCGCTTCGATTAATGCTTTCAGAAAGACTTCCGCCTCCTTAGCAGCTGGCGGTCGAATCTTTAAACAAATACAACGCGAACGAATCGTCGGAAGCAAGGACGAGAGTCGATCAGTCAATAGGATCCAGAGTGCCCCCTCGCCCGGTTCTTCGAGCATTTTGAGTAAGGCATTGGCTGCACTTCGATTAAGCCATTGTGCGGGCTCGAGCCACACAATGCGAGCGCCCGCCCGATGCGAGCCTATTTGCAAAAATCCTGCAAGCGGACGGATTTGATCAATTCGAATTTCATGGGAGAGCTTGCGATCGCTTCCCTTGGTTTCGGAAGCCTCTTCATCGACCGTTGGTTCAGCGGGCGCGTTTGCAGCTTCGAAGGCTGCTGGTCGTACGATGCGCAGATCAGGGTGTTGACCCGAGGCAAGCCAGTGACAGGATGCACATTGTCCACAGGCCAGCGCTCCTGAGCGCCTTGATGCATGTTCACATAAACGCAAAGCCACATAGTCCTTGAGCATGGCCTCAGCACCAAGGCCAGGAAGCGCTTCAATAGCAATAGCGTGCGCATAACGGGCTTGCGCATCGAGAAGCTGCTGCCATGGGGCCTTCAACCATGGCGCCTTCTGCCATGGGGCAGTGAGCGTCTCAACCATCACTGCGCTTATCGACGCCCACTGCGAATCGATCTTTCAATAAGGCGAGATCACTCAAAAGAAACTGACTTATCGCTGTCGGTGCCTGGTGTGCGTCGACACGCAAATAAGTAGCTGCTTTCAGCGCAGCCCTCGCTGCATAGCCATCTCGGACACGTTTAAAAAATTCGACATCTTCAGCTTCGAAGCGATCGCTTACCGCTCTGTTAGCGGCACGACGCTTTGCAGCCTCGAGCGGCTCGAGGTCAAACCAATAAGTTCTTATTGGCTGTAAGTCTGCATGCACTTGGGCTTCGAGCCAGGCGATGGTCGATGCATCCATGCCCCTGCCCGCTCCTTGATAAGCCCATGTTGCATCGGTGAATCGGTCACAAATTACCCAAAGGCCATCGGCAAGCGCAGGCCTTACCAACCGCTCGAGATGGTCGTTACGCGCAGCAAACACCAATAAAAGCTCAGTAAGCGAACCCATGTCGCGATGCAGCAAAAGCTCGCGGATACGCTCAGCGAGCTCGCTACCCCCTGGCTCACGACTCACAAGCACCGACTCGCCCTGAGCTCTCAAATAACCTGCCAAGCTCTCCACATGCGTACTCTTACCTGCACCGTCGATACCCTCGAGGGTGATAAAACGCGGCTGGTTTTTTACTTGATCGATGGGGGTCGTAGCTCTCGTCGACCCGGTTTGCGGCAACATATTTTGGCTTATCAAAGTCACAGTTGACATACTGGCGGCAGGCTTGGGTTTGCGATCTCGAAGATTACGCTTGAAAGACTCACGGCCTTATCTTACGAATGAATCGATCAACCGCATTATTGTGTTGAGCAAGCGTTGTAGAGAATTCGCTACTTCCATCACCACGCGCAACAAAATAAAGGCTTGATTCCTGGCTTGGTCTAATCGCTGCGAGCAAAGAGGCCTCACCAGGAATTGCAATAGGCGTTGGCGGCAGGCCATAACGGGTGTAGGTATTGTAAGGATGATCGGTCTGTAGGTCTTTGCGCGTTAGCTTCTTAGCCTCTGTGGAGCTCAATCCGAAAACAACCGTGGGATCACTTTGCAATCGCATGCCCAAATTCAAGCGGTTTAGGAAAACCGCGGCCACACGCGAACGATCAGCCGCAAGCCCAGTCTCCTTCTCGATCATCGAGGCTAAAACCATCAGTTCAGCGGGTGAACTCAAGGGGAAATCCTTAGGACGCTGTGCCCAAATTGCCTGTAGCAATTTAGCCTGACGCTCACAGGCTTGCGTTAAGAGTTCGAGATCGCTCATACCAGGAACGAATCGGTACTTGTCGGGAAAAAGCATACCTTCCAAGAAACCAAGCTTGTAGGGCACAGGCATGCGCTCCATCAGCTTAGTTCGCAATTGCTCTTCCGACCATGCCGCGCTCTCGTGACGCAAATAGGGTAATGCCGAAAGGCTTCGTCTGACCTGGTCGAGCGATTGCCCCTCGAGCACCTGCCATTCGAGCCGCTTACCCTGATCGGCAGCCATTCGGTCGAGCAAGCGCTTAAGACTCAGACCGCGCTCAAGTGGATAGACCCCGGCTTTAATTGAGCGCGAAGCGAGGTGAAGACGCGCCCAGATCCAATTCAAGACGCTTGGCGACCAAGCAGTAGGGCTCGCCAGTTCAATGACCTGCTTTAGTCCATAGCCACGCTCGACGACGAGCTCTGAAGGCTTGGCTGCATCGTCGGGCTTGGAAACACCAACACTGACGAAACGAAACTCCAAATAGCTCAAGAGCAAAACAGTCAAGCCCAAGACTGTTAGCCTGCCGAGAGCTCGCCTCACAGCAGGGGTATGGTTGGCCGAATTCAGGCGGGTTTTGATAATCTCAAGCATGCATGACGGCGAAAAAGCGTGCAACGATCCGATTCGCTCAAAGCACCGATTGTATGACCTTGCAAGCTGCACGCCGCAAGCTAGCTGTGCTCTTTACCTATCCGATGCCAAACTATGAATCAAACACTGTGCTCGATCAAAGGCAGCTTGCCCCAACTGGCTTATCTGCGCATTCACGGCCCTGACGCTGAATCGTTTCTTCAATCGCAGCTGACAAACGATGTGTTAGCGCTTCGAAGCCCAGGACAAGCTCAATGGAATGGCTATTGCAACCCAAAAGGTCGCTTGTTTTTCACAGGCTGGCTTGCGCGGACTGCTTCGGCATCGGATGAATTTGCTTTGTTGATCGATCGAAGCCTCAGTCAAGCCGTGGCCAAGCGCCTGAAGATGTTTGTTCTACGTTCTAAAGTAACGATCGAAGACTTGAGCGATCGCTACGTTCTGCAAGGGACTATTGAACTGCCCACTACCACACACACCCGTTCCAAAGAGGCTCAACCCACACACACGCAGCCCGCTGACCCCACCCCAGCGCTATCGATCGGTTTACCCATCGCACATACGCTTAAGGCTAATTTTGGCCGCTCCGTTCAATGCCTTGATACCCAAGCTCAGGCAAAAAGCATGGAAGCGAACGTTGATAGTGAGGATTTTTCTGGTGTCTGGCGATGGTTGCATCTGTTAGCTGCAGAGCCCTGGATCACGCAAACACTGAGTGAGCGCTTTGTCCCTCAAATGCTTAACTTTGAACGCCTCGGAGGCGTCAATTTTCGCAAAGGCTGCTACCCCGGCCAGGAGGTCGTCGCAAGAAGCCAATACCTCGGTAAGCTCAAGCGCCGCAGCGGCATCTATCAAATCGACGACCCCTCAAGAAGACTGCCCGCCGAAGGTGAGGATCTAGGCGAGGCATCTAATCCAGACCTAAGCGTTGTGAATGTTTTAAGATGCCCTGGCAGCCTTGGCATGAGCTTATGGCAAAGCGCTTTTGCTGGCATGCCAGCGCACGCACAAGCTGCGCATGCGCTTGTCCTAGCAGAAGGTCGAATCGACCTTGAAGGCAGTCCGCTAGGACCAAGCATCACGCTGCCCTACGCGCTTAGCGATGACGCTTAATGTTTCACCGATATATTTATTTCAAAGCTCCAGATAGTGAAACCGAGCTCATTCGACATGCCTGGCGAGAGTTTCTGAAACTTCGGGAGCTTGACGAACAAGCAACTGATCGGCCGGCCTTCAAACACGAGTTGCAGCAGCGCATCGAGACCCGTGACGGTATGGTCACCTGGATGGATGTGCTGACGAATTTCGAATCGGTTGAAGCTCTAGACCGATATCAACATCAGATCGATCGATTATGGCACCAAGTCCTGTCGAAATCACTCCACGATCTTCAGCGCCATGTGGAGACCTTTGAAACCTGTGTGTAATCGCCTGGCGCTGGACGCCTGACGAAGAAATCGTGCTCACCCTA
>VGHV01000060.1 GCA_016868095.1 Betaproteobacteria bacterium | reverse complement strand
AATGCAAAGCCAATTCGATGTCAGTCACGCTCAGGGTGAACAAGATGCAGCACGTTTGCTGCGCTGGATCGTCCGTCAGGGCATCATCAAGGGCGATCCCGGACGCCTCCCACGATTAAAGGTTCCAGCCACACCCATGCAAGGTATGGATGTTGGCTATTGCCCCAAGGACGGCTTTTTGGCCTATCACTTAGAGCCAGGCGCAAAGGTTAAAAGGGGTCAGGCAGTTTGTGACGTTATTGATCCTGCCAGCCCTCACGGCCCAAAGGCCCGAACGACGGTTTATGCTCAAACCGATGGGGTGCTTTTCGCCAAACGTCTCAACGGCTCACTGGCTTGGCCAGGGCTTGTGCTTTATCGGATTGCAGGTGAGCAACGGCTTGCACACCGCGCCGGTATGTCGGGACTCGATGATTGATGGCCCAACGCGCCTGTATGTCGGGATTCGATGATTGATGGCTCAACGCCGCCGGTCTGTCGGGCCTCTATGACTGTTTCATTAAATTAATCGTCATGACATGCCAAGTCGTCCGCCAGGACGTGCAAGATAAAACCATTCCTGGCCGGGCTGGGCTTTGCTATTAGGGAAGATCACATAGGCATCTTCTGGGGCGTAAATCATGGCGCCGCTCGCCCGCTTGCCAATTAATTCACCTTGTTTGATCGCGTCAAAACTCTTCCAGTCTTTAGTAAATAGGTCATGCATATCATAACGATCAAAAACATCAAATAAACCCATGACTTCTGGCTTAGCGACTGCTTGCGGCTTGGGCCCGGCAAGCATGCCTAAACACTTCATGGTGTTGATGATCGCCTCATAGGCAATTTCGCGACCACTCGGATCATCATGGTGGCCGCACTCAAGCGTGATCGCCCAACCACCGACCGAGCGCATATATTCAGTTGTTCCAATCCCATATGAGGGATCGGTGTTGACCGATGCTTGCACAATGAGGCCTTCTTCAAGCTCTCTTGCGCGTCGGGCCATACCTTTGGCGTAGGTATCAAGCCAACCATAGACATAGCGCTTACAGCCTAGCCTTAATGCAATGGCCTCTTCCTGATCGGCGAGCGCAAAAGGTTCAAGATCGCTCTGATTATTACTAGGTCCAAAAAGTGCAAAGGCTTGATCACCGCTTTGAAACGAATGAAGATCAAGTAAGCCGTCGTGCTCTTTCAAAAGCGGACATAACCAATTCGCAATGTGATCCTCATAGTCGAGGGGCTCAGCGCAAGGCATTAAGCGCCGATTGAGATTGCGATCTCCTTGGCGACGTTGCAAGCGCCAGGCTTTAGGATTGGTCACGGGGACTAAGCTTAGTTGGCCGCATAGCTGATGTAGTTCACCGCTTATCAATTGTTGAACAATGCGCTGAATCGCAAAACTCCCATGAGTTTCGTTGCCATGCACGGCCGCTGTAACAATCAATCGCGGCCCTGGGCGTGGGCTTTGAAAGCGCAGCACATGAAAGGCTAGCTCCTCTTCAATCGGTAATTGTTCTGCGAGTGCGCGCTGTGATGCGTTCGGAAGCGTGGGCAGATAGTTGCCTTGTTGGTGTAAGTCTTTGCTCATAGAAATTGCGTGCTTGAATGGCCTAAATGGTTTGAATGAAACGAGGCGTTTCGAAGGCCTTCATCGGCGGGACTTCCTTGGTCCAAGCGCTGAGCCAGACAAGGCAGCTTTGCGCGCTACAACCTTGAGAAAGGCTTGATGCACCGCGATCGGCTGTTAAGGCATTAGGATTGCCGTGTAAACAAAGACCCGGATAGGCTTCGGCGGGATCCCACCACGCACCTGTTGAAAGGCGAATAACGCCCGGTCGAATGCCGTCGTCGATCATGAGGCTGGCAAGACATGCGCCTCGTTGATTCATGATGCAAAGTATATCGCCTTCTTTGAGCTGCCGACTGGCAGCATCATCAGGATGCATCATGATAGGTTCTCGATCGTTACGCTTTGCTGCTCGGCTTAGTCCAGCGTGGTCGAGTTGGCTGTGAAGCTTAGTGGCCGGTTGATCGGATATGAGATGTAATGCAGGGTGTCGCATGGCTTCTTGCCACATCGATGATGATTTAAGCCAGGCTAAATCGACTTGGTCGGCTGCCGATTGAATAGCCCCGCTGGCATGACTGTGAAGATCTTGGGAAGCGGCATGGCTCGTAGTGATCGTTGTATTTGAAGACAAATACTCGAAGGGTTCGATCCAACGTGGGTAGGGTCCACAATCTGGCAGTGAAAAACCTTCAATGGTTTGACTGCTGATCTCAATACGACCACTAGGCGTCGCTAGCGGATTGTTAGCAGGGTCGTCTCGAAAAGCAGCAAGCAGCACCTGGGCTTGCTCATCGAGCTCGATGCGAAGACCGCCACCGCTGCAAAATTGCTCAAAGCTTGGCAGGTTTAAGCCGCGTTGGGCAAGACTTTTCGCTTGGCGATCATAAAGAGCCTCGAGCCACTGCCTGCTGCTGCGATGCTCGGTGAAATCCTCATGAACACCGAGCAGCGCAGCAATATCGCTAAATATTTCATAGTCATCTCTTGCATCCCGGTAGGCAGCCTCGATGGCGCTCATCCAAATCAAATGCGGGTCGCGATGAGCGTAGCCGATATCGTCGCGCTCAAGCGTGGTAGTTGCAGGCATCACCAAATCGGCCATTTTGGCGTTGGCGTTCCAAAACTGCTCGTGGATGATAATGGTGTTTGGTCTTTGCCAGGCTCGGGCTAATCGGTTTAAGTCCTGGTGGTGATGAAATGGATTGCCGCCTGCCCAATAAAGTAGCTTCAAATCAGGATAGCGCCTGGTTTCACCGTTATAACGATAGGATTCTTTTGGCTGCATCAGTGCGTCGGCAATGCGTGCAACCGGTATAAAATCCTTCACTTGATTAATCCCTTGGGGCAGCGTTGGACCCCCAAGCATGGGACCTGTTGATCCCATCACATTACTTGGGCCGTAAGCCAGCGCAACCCCGCCGCCCGGTAGTCCGATCTGACCGATCACACTCGCAAGCCCGATCGCTGCCCAAAAACTTTGCTCACCGTGCGATGCGCGCTGCAATGACCAGGCCACATTGATGAGGCTGCGTTGGCTGGTCAGCGCTTGAGCAAGGCCGCGAATCTCGGTACTCGGAATATCGCAGATAAGGCTTGCCCAGCTTGCATCTTTTCGCTGACCATCAACCTTGCCAAGCAAATAATCCTTCCACGCTGAAAAGCCAACGGTATATCGGTCTAAAAAATATAAATCAGCCTTGCCTGCGAGGATGATCTCGGTACTCAGTGCGAGCATCATGGCGGTATCGGTATTGGGTCGAATCGGTAGCCATTCGTGTTTGCTTTGAGTGCGTCCAGTCAGGCCGTCCCAAGCGTCAATCGCAATATCATCGCGAACCGGACTAATGTTGACAAAGCGACAACCGGCTTGTGCCATGTCTTGTAGCCCATCGGGCAGCTGATGAAGCGATGCACCGCCCTGACCAATTTGCGCATTCTTGGCAGCCGCACCTCCAAAAGACACAAAGAGCTTGGTGTGCCTTTGCAAGGTCTTCCAGTCATGGTGCTCAACAATCAGTCGGTCGATCGGCAAAAAGACGTGGGGCAGGATGACGCGACCAGCGCCAAGGCTGTAGGTGTCAACCGAGCGAACATAGCCCCCAAAGGCGTTTAAGAAGCGGTGGACCTGGCTTTGTGCATGGTGAAAGCGCCCGGCGCTAGACCAACCGTAAGAGCCTCCGAAAATAGCCTCATTACCGTAATGCTTTTTAGTGTGTTGGAGTGCTGAGGCAGCCAGACTGCAGGCCTCTGGCCAGTCGAGTTCCACAAAACGGTCTTCACCCCGAGCGGCTGTCCCAGAAGCCAAAGGACTTTGAAAACGGCCCTCACGAGCAGCAATTAACCAGGCATGACGGGCAGCGGGCCTGGCAATTCTGAGTGGATGTCGATAAGCCTCCCTCATATGCAGACCGATTGAGCAGGGCTTGGGGTCTCGCTCGAAGGCTTTGAACGCACCCGAGTCATCGACGCGATATGTGCCCCAGTGGCTCGCAGTCAGTTGACCTGGAATGAGCGAAACACCAGGCTTTAGTGGTTGGACTTTTTCCTTAAGTTGCTCGCCATTTTGATGCGAGAAACTTTGTTCATTTGAAAGACTTTGCTTATTCGGAAGGCTTTGCTTCGCCTTAGGAGCAGCAACATCTTCCGAAACAGTATCGATTGGTTCTTGGGTGGCCTGGCCTGCGATTTCGGGGGGCTTATGGTCCATGACTAATCCTGGCATCATCCTGTGCACAAAAACTGCAGAGAAAGCTCATGGTGACACTTTACGCTGAAGGCGATCTTCTCATCTCACGTGATGAATCGATCGTGACCGCAACCTTTAATCGTCCACAAACTCGAAATGCGCTCACTTTTGATATGTACGAGCGGCTTTCGGTGCTTTGCAAGCAGGCCGCAAACGATCAAAGCCTTCGAGCGATTATCCTCACGGGCGCAGGCGAAAAGGCCTTTGCCGCAGGGACTGATATTTCGCAATTCAAAGCCTTTAAGTCGGGTCATGATGGCATTGACTACGAAAAGCGCATGGAGGCTGTTCTAGATCCGGTCGAGAAGTGTCCGGTACCGCTAATTGCCGCAATCGCAGGGGCATGCACCGGCGGCGGGGCAGCGATTGCTGCATGTTGCGATTTAAGGATTGCAACGGCCGATATGCGCTTTGGTTTTCCCATTGCGCGATCCCTCGGCAATACGCTCGCACTGAGCAACTTTCGCAGGCTTGTCGCCTTGATGGGACCAGCAAGGGTGAAACATTTGATCTTTACCGCGCGTTTGATGGAGGCTCAAGAGGCCCTGTCGATAGGCTTATTAAGCGAGGTCGTCTCCAATGTGGCTGATTTGATGCCAAGAGCTCGAGCGCTGGCCGAACAGTTGGCAGGACATGCACCCCTCACGATGATGGCTTGCAAAGAGGCTTTGCGGCGCATCCACGTCGATGGTGATCAAGCCGATGATCACGACCTGGTGATGCAAATCTATGGTAGCGAGGACTTTAAGGAAGGCATGGATGCTTTTCTAGAAAAAAGAACACCACAGTGGAAAGGTCGATGAGTACCCCCTTTCAGTTTATCGATGTCAGGATCGATGGCACCCTTGCAGAAGTAACGTTGAAGCGCCCACAACGACGCAACGCCTTATCGCAGGCCCTGATGCGCGAAATGATTCGCTGCGCAAGGGAATTGAGCGACAGGCTTGATCTGCATGTGGTGATTCTTCACGGCGAAGGTTCTTATTTCTCGGCGGGTGCTGACTTGCACGATGCGCAAGCCTGGGCGCAGACTGAAAAGCCACTGATTGAGCGACGTGAAATTGCATCACTCGGATTTCGTATGTGCCAGGCCTGGGAGTCGATGCCGCAAATCGTGATTGCTGCCATCGAGGGCTACGCGGTCGGTGGTGGGCTCGCGCTTTCATTGGCCTGTGACTGGCGGGTTTTGGCGCGAAACGCCTTTGTGTCGCTGCCTGAAATCGCGCTGGGCATTCCGCTCACTTGGGGGACCATACCCCGGCTTAATGCATTATTGGGGCCAGCAAAGACCAAACGATTGACGATTCTTTGCGAACGCATCAACGCCCAAGAGGCCTACGAAATTGGCCTGGTTGATTGGCTTAGTGAGCAGGCAGAGGCCTTGACGTTGGCTCGTGAGATCGCACAACAAGTGTTAACAAAGCCGGCAAGTGTTGTTCGAATGAGCAAGGAAAGCGTTCAAGCGGTTGCCAACATAACGCATCATGCAGCAGGCTATATGGCGCATGATCAGATCGCGCTCGCTGCAGCCAGTGAAGAGTCCGTACGGGCAAGGGCCGATGCACTCCGAAAATAACGCCGCAAGCCAACGAACTAACCAAATCCCACCGCGTGCACTTATTTTGCTGTTGGTACTCACCCTGGTGTGGGGTACCAACTGGCCCTTGTTTTCGCTAGCGGTCAAAGAGGTTTCGGTTTGGACTTTCCGTAGCCTTTCTTGCCTGACCGCGGGGTTTTTGCTACTGGCCTACGTCAGGCTTCGAGGTCAGTCAATCCGCATAGAGAGACGACACTGGCCTGTTGTGGTGTTGTCATGCTTTTTATATATGGTGATATGGAACATCACAAGTACCTACTCGGCTGTCCTATTACCTTCAGGGCAGGCTTCGGTTCTTGGCTTTACCATGCCTTTGTGGGCAGCCTTGTTTGGCTGGCTTTTTTATCGCGAGCCTTTGCGAGGCAGAATGCTTATTGCACTAGCATTTGGCGCAAGTGGCGTGGCCTTGTTGATGGTGCCAAGCTTTCGAGACTACGCCGATGCACCCCTTGGTTTTGTTCTCGGTTTAACCGGGGGGGCTGGATGGGCGCTTGGTACGATTGTTCTTAAACGCGGATCGGTTGCCGTATCTGCCTCGGTACTTACGGGCTGGCAATTGCTGATCACTGCGCTGCCTTGTTCCATCGGGGCAGCCTGGTTTGGTGATTGGCAGTGGTTTGTGCCAAGCACGCAGTCCTTGGTCGTTATTGCTTATATCACTTTAGTGCCGATCCTGATCGGTAACGTATGCTGGATCGCCATTGTTGGCTTGCTGCCAACCCAGGTGGCAGGGCTGTCTGCGATCGCAGTACCGATGGTAGCCATGGTCTCAGGCGCACTCATGCATGGTGAACCCTTAGGCCTTACTCAGTGGCTTGCGATGGCTTGTACGGCGATTGCTTTGGGCTTGCTGTTGGTGAAGCGAAGCGGCGCATCCCGCTGAGCCAGCGGTCATAGTCCGATGCTTTGCGCTGAAAATAATCCAAAACCTTTGGGTGTGGCAGGATTAAGAAGCGCTCGGCCGCCATGGCATCAACCACGCAAGCAGCGACCTCGTCAGCCTCAAGCATGCCATCAACAGCAATCGCTGCACTTTCGCGTCCGGCTGTCATGGCGGTCTTGACGCCCTGTGGGCATAGTACCGATACCTTGATACCCTGGTCGCCATACCGAATCGCTAACCATTCGGCAAAGGCGATTGCGGCATGCTTACTCACGGCATAGGTTGCTGAATTCAGCGAGGTCAAAAGGCCTGCGGCCGATGCTGTTTGTACCAAGTAGCCTCCACCCTGTTTGAGCATGATTGGGACCACGGCACGTGCGGCGTAAATATGAGCCATGACGTGAATTTGCATATTCATGTGCCAAAGCTCATCGCTGCTCTCTTCGTCGCCCTCGCGCACGATGCCTGCATTCGAGCAAAAAACATCGATCGCTCCAAATCGAGCATGGGCTTGGGCGACGAGCGATTGGATATCCGACTCTTGAGCGACATCGCATGCAAGGGCTAAGCACTCAACGCCCATTTGACCGATTGCCTCGGCAATCGGATCGAGCTTTTCCGCTTGCTGGTCGGCCAGCACAATCGCTCTGGCACCTTCTCTGGCAAATCGTAAAGCCATCGCTTTACCAATGCCTGAGGCGGCCCCTGTCACTACCACCGATCGCTCATTGACTTGCATGGATGACCTCGTTGTTATGAAAGCGGATTTAAATTCCATCATCGCAGCTCTCGGGCCAGCTGCATACCGCAGCAAGGGTAAAGTATGCAATACGTGGAACGATCCGATTGGACCTAAGCTCATTTTCTGAAGAAGATGTCACGATGCATTTACATACTTTATGGTTTGCCTTCCTGATTGTTTTTGTTGGTGTTTTCTCGGTGGAGGCAAAGGCTTGGGGCTTTGAGGCCCATGAATTGATTGCTCGACAGGCTCAAAGCTTGTTATCGGATCAAGCGCGAAAGATGCTCAGCAGCTTGCTCGCGCAAGAAGAAGCTGCAAGCTTAGAAAGCATTTCAACCTGGGCAGACAAGCATCGTGAGTTTCCAAGCTCAACATGGCATTACGTGAACTTCCCCAAAGGCGAATGCAAGTATGTTCAAGCGCGAGATTGTCCCGACGGCAACTGTGTGATTGAGGCACTTCCTTTGCAGTTAAAGCTTTTCAAAACATCCAACGATCCTAAAGAGCAATTAAAAGCTTTTAAGTTCATTGTTCATTTGCTCTCCGATGTTCATCAACCTTTGCACGCTGCCTGGGGCGAGGACCGAGGCGGTAATCGTTTTCAGCTCCAGGCATTTGGCCGTGGCAGCAATTTGCATGCCTTTTGGGACAGTATCCTAATTAGACAGGCCGATGGCGGCATATCGGCCGTTGAGCGCGACGTGCAACAGCAAATGAAAAAGCACGCGGGAGAAAAGCCGGGCGAGGTTGAGCAATGGGCGCTCGAATCATGCAGGATTGTCCTTCAAGAAGGCTTTTACCCTAGCGGTCGGGAAGTCGACCAAGCCTATGTTCAACAACACCGAGCGACCGTCGTGACGCGGCTTGCGCTCGCAAGTCGTCGTCTGGCTGACACCATCAATCAACTGGCGGCTTTGCGCTAGTTATGCAGGCCTATCGCCCATGGCTTGGCATTTTATTCATGTGCCTGGCCAGCAGTTTTTTTCCGGTCATGAATGGTTTAGCCAAGTTGATGAGTGCAAGCTATAGCTCAGAACAAGTGGTTTGGGCGCGCACGCTCAGCCACTTGCTGCTTGTGTTGGCGGTCTTGCTTCCCCGTTATGGGCCGCAAGTCCTGGTAACCAAGCGACCCAAGATTCAGTTTTTGCGATCTTGCATGTTGCTCTCTTCAACCTTTATGTTTTTTTCTGCACTCAAATTTATTTCGATTGCACAAGCCGCTTCGATATCGTTTATCGCCCCACTTATTGTTGTCCTGCTTGCCGGGCCTTTACTTGGTGAAAAAGTAACGCTCACGCGCGTCATCGCCGTGGTTGTCGGCTTTGTCGGCGTCCTGATAGTCATAAGACCTGGAACATCGGTATTTCAATGGGCCTCACTATTGATTGTGGGGAGCGCGAGCTGTTATGCGATTTATCAGTTGCTTACTCGGAAGGTTGCAGGCATCGATCAACCTGAGACCTCGGTGGTTTACTCGGCCTTGGTCGGTTCGGTGATTCTCAGTCTGATCGTGCCCTGGTTCTGGACCGATCCGGCAAGCTGGCTCGATGTGCTCTTACTTTGCAGTTTGGGGGCTCTGGGTGCCTTGGGGCACTATTGCGTTGCTCGTGCCATGACTTATGCGCCTGCAAACTTTGTATCCCCTTTTCATTACTGGCAAATGGTGGGCTCGGTTGCAGTCGGCTATTGGATGTTTGGCGATTTGCCCGATCGCTTTACCTGGCTTGGTGCCTCATTGATTATTGCTGCAGGGCTTTACGTGGGACTTAAAGCTGAGCGATCCTCGACAGCGCCCGAGCATAAGCCTGGCTGAGCATGTTGGAATCACTAGCTGAAATTTCCATATCTTGTAACAATCCGTCGCCGATGCCATACACCCATCCGTGGAGGCTGAGCTGATGGCCTCTGGCCCAGGCATCAAGCACCACCGTGCTTTGACCGACGTGGCGAACCTGCTCAATCACATTTAACTCGACCAGCCGGTCGTGGCGCGATGAGGATTGCACACGCTCTAACAAGTCCTGGTGGCGATCGCGAACATCCTGGATATGTCTTAACCAATTATCAGCGAGCCCGATGCGTGCCGACTCGAGCGCGGCCAGGACACCCGAGCAGCCATAATGGCCCACGACGATGACATGTTCAACGCCGAGTCTTTCCACGGCGAATTGCACGGTTGATAAAGCATTTAGATCGGAATGCACCACTAAATTGGCGACGTTGCGGTGAACAAAAACTTCACCGGGCTCGAGCCCAGTAATCTGATTGGCAGGCACACGGCTGTCTGAGCAACCAATCCACATATAGCGTGGATGTTGTTGCGACTGCAGCCGCTTGAAAAAGCCTGGGCGCTCGGATTCCATTCGTTGCGCCCAGGCTTTGTTCGCTTCAAACAAGGCCTTCAGAGATTCCCCAGCTTGTGAAGCGGTCTTTGACATCAGCGAACAACTGCCAATTGGTCGCGCTTGCCCGCTTTATAGGTATAAAGTGTGAGTGCTCCATTTTTGATATCGCCCTTCTGGTCAAATGCAATAGTGCCGGTCACGCCCTTGTAGCCCTCAGTGGCTGCAAGCACTGGCAAGAACTTCGCAGGCTCGGTCGAGTTAGCCTTTTGCATGGCCGCAACCATGACATTGACCGCGTCGTATACATAGGGGGCATAAAGCTGCACGTCCGCGTTGAATTTAGCCTTAAACTTCTTGCCAAAATCTTCCATTGATTTCTTGGCTTCGCCTTCTACGCCACCAG
>VGHV01000059.1 GCA_016868095.1 Betaproteobacteria bacterium | reverse complement strand
TGAATCGCCCTGCGTCGAGTTCGAGCCAGCGGCGCCAACGCCAGGCATCAAGCTGCTCAATATCAATACGGATGCCTTGTTGAGCAAGCCAACGCTGCGCAAGCGTGGCACTACTTGCTCCATCGCGAGCTGTCTCAATCAGGGCTTCACCGCTGGGCTCTTGTCGCCACAGCATCAGCCTTTGGCCAGCAGGATCGTAAAGCTCGACAAGGGCTTGTTGCTGGTCGATACGGACCTCGAAGAGCCCTTGCAAATGCAAGCTACGGTCGGCTTGCTCGAGCTTAAGTCCGAACCGCCCATGGGCTTCGAATCGGTCTGAGGTATGCGCACGATCGGCAAAGGATTTAGCCGCTAGGAGAAGCGATAAAAGGCTGACAAAGAGGTAGCAAAGCCCTTGTCGCGCAAGCCTCGCGTGCAAGCTTGTGTTGCGGTGGAGCACGGGCACGGTGCCAGTCAACAACAGCTTGCCGATCACAAGCAAACTTTTTAAAGCGTCACCGCTAGGCGGCTTAGGGTTTCGCGCAGCAATGCGTTAGCCGGTTCTGCTTCTCGGGCCCGACGCCACAGCGCGATGGCTTCATCTTTGCGGTCGAGTTTCCAAAGCACTTCGCCCAAATGGATAGCGATTTCGGGATCAGGCTGTAGTTGATAAGCTTTTTGCAAATGATTGAGCGCTCCCGCTAGGTCGCCTCGACGGTATAGCACCCACCCCATGCTGTCGACGATGTGAGGGTCTTCAGGGGCAAGCGCCAGGGCCTTTTCTATGTAGTTCTGAGCCTCCTCAAGCCTGATATTCCGATCGGCGAGCGAGTAGCCCAAGGCGTTATAGGCGTGGGCATGGCGTGGTCGCAAGGCGATCAGGCGAAGAAGGCTTTGCTCTGCAACATCGATCTTGTTGAGCCGCTCGGCCGCCATCGCATGATCGTAGAGCAGTTCCACGCGTTGTGGATCCTGGCGAAGACTTTGATCGAGCAGACGAAAGCCTTCTTCGGCGCGCTCGCTTTCACGCATCAATTGAGCCAGTAACAATAATGCTTGTGATTGCAAAGCGGGCTCTTTGGCTGCTTGCGAAAGCTCCTCTAAGGGGGCCTGCGCTAGGTCATGGCGCTTTAAGTGCATGGCCGCCTGGGCCAACTCGAGCCGCGTACTTGGCGTAAGTGTTTGCTTATTGAGCAGCTGCGCAATGGTTTGTGCGCCCTGTATATTCCCCGCTTGCACTTGCAAGAGCGCAAGACTTGCCTGTGCTTCGCCGAGCGAGTCTTGATCGTTTTGCTGCAAGGCTTCCACCAAGCCAACGAGCGCCTGTGGCCGCCCAGTGCGCAATAAAATATGGCGCAAATTGATCCATAAGGCTGCGCGTTCCTGAGGCGTTTTGCTAGCTTCGAGTCGCTTACTGATCAGCGCGCCGGCGTCGTCAAAACGCGAACCTGCAAGGTATAAGTTCTCAAGCACCAGCCTAGCCTGTTCGGATCCAGGCGCCAGATCACGCCAAAGTTCTGCAGCAGCAAGTGCGCGCGCAAAGACCCGCTCGCGTAGGGCTAGTTCAGTGGCCCGTCTGGCAAGTCTTGAGTCGCCAGTGGTCTTGGCAAGATCGATCAGTGTTTGGGAGGCGGTGCCAAGTTGGCCACGCTGGGCGGCGATTTCTGAAGCTAGGATTTGAAACACCAATGCGGGGCTTAGCGCTACAGCTGGGGTTGTTTCAGCCTGATTGGCAAGCGTCGAGGCCACGGCCTCAAGCGCGGGGTTTGCCTCTTCCTCGGCCCTGGCTTTGTCGATTGAAAAGCTCGCAAAAACGCTGAGCAGTATCCACGCGCAAAGCTTGATCATTTGTCGGAAGGCCATATTCGTCATGATGTTTACCAGTTCGCTATCCTAGCTGGATTCACGAAACTGTGTTGATCAAGTACTAGGTTGTTTATCGTCGAGGATCCACGGCCATGCCCGAATTACCCGAGGTCGAAGTGCTTCGCCGCTGCCTAAACCCGGCGCTGCAAGGGCGCAGACTCAAGCAAATGCAGGTCTTAAATGCCTCGCTTCGCTGGCCCGTGAGCTCAGCGCTCGCGGCGGCCTGCTCGGGGCAAACCTTATTGGAAGTCGGGCGTCGTTCCAAGTATCTGCTTTTTCGATTTCCGCAAGGCACCATGCTCGTTCATTTGGGTATGTCAGGAACAGTGCAGTTGGTCGCACCTGGCACGCCCTTGCAAAAGCACGATCATGTAACTTGGGAGTTTGATGGCGATGCCTGTCTACGTTTTAACGACCCAAGGCGATTCGGCTCTTTGCTCTGGCTCGATGAAAGCGTCAGCGAAAAAAACGCATGCGCATCGCTAAGTGCCGACTCAGAGCGTGCCCAATCCATACTGAACCGCCTAGGGCCTGAGCCTTTCGATGGCCAATTTTCTGGTGAACACCTCTATCGGATGAGCCGGCGGCGTAAGCCCGCAGTCAAGCCCTGGCTTTTAAGTGGCGTGCCTGTGGTGGGCGTTGGCAATATTTACGCTTGCGAGGCTTTGTTTCGCGCGGGCATCGACCCGCGACGGTCCGCTGGGAGCATCTCGCTTGCTCGATACCAGCGCCTTTCGCGAGCCATCATCGATGTTTTGGCAGAGGCAATTTCTGCTGGCGGGTCGACACTGCGCGACTTTACGAGCGCACATGGTGAGCCAGGCGCTTTTCAGGAGCGCTATGCGGTATATGGCCGCCACGGCGAGGCTTGCGCGCAGTGCGGGGCGAGCATCAAGCGCTTGATCCAGGCGCAGCGCTCAAGCTTTGCCTGCTTAAGTTGTCAGCGCTAGCGCTCATGAAGCACTTAGACTCGCTGCAAAGCGAATTTGCGATCAAGGTGGTGCAGTGGCAGCGCCTTGCTGGCCGCCACAAGCTTGCGTGGCAAAACACCCGAGACCCCTATCGCATCTGGGTCTCCGAAATTATGTTGCAGCAGACGCAGGTCGTTACGGTAACGCCTTACTACGAACGCTTCATCAAGCGCTTTCCCGATGTCCATAGCCTGGCCGAGGCAAGCCTGGACGAGGTCTTGGCTTTGTGGAGTGGTTTGGGTTATTACCGTCGAGCTAAATTCTTGCACGCATGTGCAAAGACAATCGTCGAGAGCCACGAGGGAGCGTTTCCTCAGGATGAAAAAATCCTTGCTGAGCTTCCAGGGATTGGTCGTTCGACCGCGGCTGCCATCGCAGCTTTCGCATTTCAGCGACGAGCGGCCATCCTTGATGGCAACGTAAAGCGGGTGTTGGCGCGCGTCTTTGCGCTCGAACTCGATCCACAAAGCAGCAAATCGCTTCGGGTTTTTTGGGATTTAGCCGAATCCCTGCTGCCCCAACATGGCGACATGGCAGCCTATACCCAGGGATTGATGGATCTTGGCGCAACCTGCTGCTTGCAGCGCAAGCCGACATGTACGCAATGTCCACTGCAAGGTATGTGTCAAGCCAAGCAAGCAGGTAAACAAGAAGCCTACCCCTTGGTCAAAGCGAAAAAGACAGTGCCACTAAGGCACTGGCTTATGGTCTGGATAAGCGACGGCGAGAGGTTTTTATTGTTGCGTCGTCCTGCTCAAGGTATCTGGGCTTCGATGTGGAGTTTGCCAAGCATCGATGTACTGCCTGATACGTTGATTAAAAGTATTACGAAGTCAAAATCGGAAAGTCTTCCTACGCCATTCAACAATGAAGAATTACTTGTAGCGATGCATCAATTATGGCGAGATCAATATCATGTATATATCAATCAGGAAACCTTCTCAGCCCAAAGTGCCGCTGTATTGCATGCAAGTTTTAAACCAAAGGTCAAGCTCGAGTATGCTTTAAACCTCGAACAGAGCTTTACTCATTTTCGGCTGGTTGCACCCATACTTCGCGTTTTTGTTGATCGTGAATCGATTTCAAACAAGGCAAATAGGGCTGAGGAGCCAAGCTTGGCCTACGCCCTTAACAGTGCCACGCTTGGGCAACAGCAAAGTCTGTGGTTACGCATGGATGAGGCCTTAGAACTTGGGATTCCGCGCGCTATCCGTAAGCTTTTAGAGGGTGCGAAATGATTTAAGCGCGCCTTGCCTCCCAGGCAGCGCACTAAACCATAGCCTGGGTTAGAAAGCGCCTTGTTGTTCTAAATAATTAAATAAAGAGACGAAGCGGCGAGTCATTGCTTCCTCGAGCCATTGCTGCTTTTGAACAGGGTGAACTTGGATGAGTTCGATGAGGCGATTGGTGACCCAGGCGCGATCCTGATACCGCAGAGGACTTTCAATAACCTTCTCAAAGGCATCAGGGTGCTGTTGCTTGAGTTGTTGATGGAGTTGTTCGAGAAGCTGCTTTACTTTTTCGAACTGATCAGCGCTCGGTTGTACCGCCAAATCATCAAGGTCGCTCACCAATGAGATGTCAGCACGAATCAATGCGTTGCTTTCTACCCAACGTCTCAAGATGCGAAAACGTTTGTCACCAAGCGCGCGAATGTAGAGAAGGCCCGTCTCGGTTTGGTCGAAGTCGCGGATCAGCGCTAGCGTGCCAACTGTTGCGTGTTCGGCAGCTTCGCCAGTTTCTTTGCCGTGGATGATCATACACACGCCAAAGGCTTTGGCTTCGCGGGTGCATTCTCTGACCAAATCAAGATAGCGAGGTTCGAAAATTTGAAGCGGCAAAACACCTTCTTCAAAGAGCGGATAACTCAGCGGGAATATAGGTACGTTCTGAATCATAGAAATTATTATTAATCGTTCTCTAGTCCGCGATGCCTGATAATCGCTCCGAGATCGGCTAGTCGATCTCCAAGTTGTTCTACAGTCCATACCGATCTATGCTGTCCGCCTGTGCAACCAATCGCAACCGTCAAATAAGAGCGTTGATCCTGAGCATACTCGGGAAGCCAACGACGCAGCCAGGCCTCAATCGAGCTAACAAGCGCAGGGCCCTGCTCGCTCGCTTCAAGAAAGTCGGCAACGGCTTGATCACGGCCATCGAGTAGTCGCAGTGGGTCCTCGTAGTGTGGATTGGGCAAGCAACGCGCGTCAAAAACTAAATCGGCATGCTCCGGAACGCCGTGTTTGAATGCGAAGGACTCAAGACTAAGCGTGATGCTTTGCTCTGCGGTAGCAGCGATATCACGAATCCAGCGCCGCAGCTGCCGTGGATGAACGCCTGTTGAATCGAGGGTGGCTGCCCCTTGCCTTACCGATTCAAGCATTGCTCTTTCTTTGGCGATAGCCTCGCGCAGACCTTGATCGATATGCTGATCACCGCCAGGCGCAAGCGGATGTCTGCGCCTGGTCTCAGAAAATCGCTGAACGAGTTCGTGGTCGCGAGCTTCAAGAAAAATCGTTTGAGTTTCAATGCCAATAACCGAAAGCTCATTGAGCACCTGACGTACAAGCGGCAGCGACGAAGGGCTTCTCGAATCGATTGCAACCGCAACACGACGGTGGCCCTCGGCTTGAAGTGATCTGCATACTTCGAGTAAGAACGGTGAAGGCAGGTTATCGATACAGAAAAAACCATTATCTTCGAGCTCGCGGATGGCGACTGACTTTCCCGAACCCGATAACCCAGTGACAAGAACTAAGCGCATAAGCTAGCTGTCGTAACCCTGTTGGCTCAACGCTTCGTGGTCCATGAGGGCACGTTGACGCTCAAAGAAGGCTTGCATTGAGTCGATCCCGCGCAAACGCAAGATGGTGGATCTGACGGCCGCTTCGGTGAGCACTGCGAGGTTGCGCCCTTCAGCCACGGGAATAACCACCTTAGGGATTTCGATCCCGAGGATGGTTTGGGTAATGGCTTGAAGCGGAAGGCGCTCGTATTCTTGTTCCATCGTACTGCGGCGCATGAGATGCACGATCAACCGTAATCGGATCTTTCTGCGCACCGCGGCTTCGCCAAAAATCGTTCTAATATCGAGAAGTCCGAGTCCGCGCACTTCAAGCATGTTCTGTAGTAAGGCCGGGCATTTTCCCTCAAGAAGCACAGGGGAAATGCGCGCGAGTTCGACCACATCGTCGGCGACGAGACCGTGGCCGCGGCTAATGAGTTCGAGGGCTAGTTCGCTTTTGCCAAGACCCGATTCACCTTGTAAAAGCACACCGAGTCCAAGTACGTCCATTAAAACGCCATGTACGGTGGTTTGCTCAGCCATAGCCTTGCCAAGGTGTTGGCGAAGCCTTTCAATAACTCGCGCTGCTGGAAGGGGTGACACCCATAGCGGAAGATCGTCGGCGTGCGCCCGCGCACGTAACTCGGCAGGCGCAGATAAACCTTCGGCCATGACGATGGCGGGAGGCCTGCCTTTGAGCAGCTCAACAAAAAAGGCCTCACGCCTCGGTGCGTCGAGTCGCTCGTAATAGGCAACTTCGTTGGATCCAATCACATGTAGGCGATTAGGGTGGATCAGGTTCAAATAACCCACCATATCGGCCGGTTCGCGTAGATTCTCAAGAAAGCAGCGCCCTGCTCCGCACTCGCCGTCAACCCAGGCCAGTGCCAACGAGTCGGCCGTGTCGGTGAACAGTGCTTGGATGGTCACCGACATCCTTGAGCGCTCCCGGTATTAGGCAGCCTGAGGCTGCCAGCCCTGCATGATGCGATGGGCTTCACTGCGATCCGGAGCCTGATTCAAACCGTCCCTAAAGCGCTCGTCGGAGAGCATTTCGGCTAACTCCGACAATAGTTCTAAATGCTCTTGGTTGGCATGTTCGGGGACCAGCAAGAAAAACACCAGGCTCACGGGTTGGCCGTCAGGGGCGTCAAAGGGCAGGGGCTTGGCAAGTCGTACAAAGGCTCCGAGTGCCTGCTTGAGGCCCTTAATCCTGCCGTGTGGAATCGCCACGCCAGCCCCAAGACCAGTAGACCCAAGCCGCTCGCGAGCGAACAATGATTCGAAGACCTTACTGCTAGCCAGGCCATGGTGATTTTCGAACATGAGGCCGGTTTGTTCGAAGAGCCTTTTTTTGCTGCTCGCCTCAAGGTTGAGCAGCAGGTTTGTTTCGGGGATGAGCTGACTTATTTTGTTCATGCTATTGCATGGCTGATTGACGCCCCAGGCTAATGGCCTGATGGGCATGCCTTTGCTCCTTGTACTTGAGGACTTGTCGGTCAAGTTTATCCACTACGAGGTCAATCGCAGCATACAGATCAGCATTTTTGCATTCGGCGAATAACTCTTTGCCTTTGACGTGCAAGTTCACCTCGATTTTCTGCTCAAGTTTATCCACTGACATAAAAACATCGGCATCGACAACCTGGTCAAAGTGTCGGTGAATGCGTTCGAGTTTACTCGTGAGGTAGCTGCGCAAGGCAGCGGTTACTTCCACGTGATGGCCATGAATGGATAGATTCATACAAGCTCCTTGGTAGAAAACCGCGGTGAGGAATGTCCTGCATGAAAACAATACATCAGATTCGTCGTTTGCGCCGCTGCGACGCTGGCGCTATCTTCAGCGACTCGCGGTACTTTGCCACCGTTCGCCTGGCAACCTGACTGCCCTCGGCCGATAAAAGTTCGGCAATACGGGCGTCAGAAAGAGGCTTTTCTGCCTGTTCCTGCGCAATGATTTGCCTCACACGGGCTCTGATCGCCGTGCTTGATTGGGCCGAGTCGCTATCGGACTCATGGCCAACTTGGGCGGTGAAAAAGTACTTCAACTCGAAGGTGCCACGGGGTGTGAGCATATATTTTTGGCTTGTGACCCGAGAAATGGTCGATTCGTGTAATTCGAGCGCCTCTGCAACCATACGCATCGCAAGCGGACGCATAGCGACCTCGCCATCGTGAAAAAATCGTTGCTGGTGTTCGACGATGAAGTGCGATACCCGCAAAATCGTCTCCCCGCGCTGCTTCAGGTTCTTGACAAGCCATCGCGCCGATTGCACTTGATCGCTCAAACCCAAAGCGTCCTGCTTTGCAGCCTTGTTTTGCTTAAGCAGCTGAACATAGTGTTCGTTTAACCGGATCTCGGGCAAAGAGCCGCGGATTAAAAAAGCCTTCCAGCGTTTGCCAACCTGGCGAACCAGCACATCGGGCACCACAAAAGGAAGCGGCTCTGTGCCTCTAAAGCCAGTCGCTGGTCGGGGATTGAGGCTCAGAACCAGTCGATGCGCCTGTTGTAAGGCAGATTCACTGCAGCCAAGCAGTCGCCGAAGGCGGGCCAAATCATGCTTGGCAAGCGCCTCAAGCTGTTCATTAACTAAGCGCAAAGCAAGTGCCTGAATCTCGTCGACATGGCGTTGGCGCAGTTGAATACTGAGACACTCGATGGTGTCCCTCGCACCCACGCCCGGCGGGTCAAAACTCTGCAAGAGCTTGAGGGCTGCCAATAGTTCGTCGTCATCGACTTGGGCTTCTGGAGGCAGACTCTCTCTAATCGAGCTTAGCGATTCGCACAACATCCCATTTTCATCAAGAGCATCGATCAGCCATTGAACCAAAGCGTGATCGCGCTCGGTCACATGGCACGCGAGTAGTTGTTGCTTTAAGTGGTCGCTGAGCAAATCTTCCGTGCTCCGCCAATCCCGCTGGCGATCTTCGTCATCGCTTTCACCCTGGCTGCGTGTTTGCAAGTCCCAGGAAGCCTGCTCCCAGGCCTTAGGGTCATCCCCGGCAGGGGCGTCATCGGTCGGTAAAGGACTGGCCTCGTCACCATGGCGAGAAACGGCGAGGCTTTCGAAGCCCTCAGTCTCGGTCGTGAAGGGCCTTGGCTCATTGGCTTGTGTACTATGTTCTAGTAACAAGCGATCGCTTGATGAGGGCGGTATTTGTGAATCTTTTGACGTTTCGCCGCTGGCCGCTTGAAAGTCGCCTGACCCAAAACTATCGAGACTTTCATCGGTGCGCTCTAAAAACGGGTTCTCGCGCAAGGCTTGCTCGACCTCATGAGCGAGTTCCAGAGAAGACATTTGCAGCATACGAATAGCTTGTTGCAGCTGAGGGGTAAGCGTGAGCTGCTGAGCGATGCGAAACTGAAGCGTAGGTTTCATCAACTTTATGGATCGTTCTATGAATGAGATCTACATCTTGAAGTTTTCGCCCAGGTAGACCTTTCTTACCTGTTCATTAGCGATAAGTTCGGGGGGTCTTCCATCAGCTAAAACTTTTCCATCATTCAGAATATAAGCACGATCACAAATGCCCAGTGTTTCTCGAACGTTATGATCAGTGATCAGAACCCCAATGCCACGCCCGCGCAAAAATGAAACAATACGCTGGATCTCAATGACTGCGATTGGATCAACCCCCGCAAAGGGTTCGTCAAGCAATACGAATCGGGGCGAGGTTGCCAAAGCCCTTGCAATTTCAACGCGCCGACGTTCGCCTCCTGATAAGGCAATCGCTGGCTGCCGCCGCAGGTGTTCAATTTGTAATTCACCCAGCAAATGTTCAAGTTGTTGTTCTTGTGCCTTGCGTTGAACGCTCGCATTTAATTGCAAGACCGCAAGAATGTTTTCTTCAACGGTGAGCTGACGGAAAACCGAGTTTTCCTGCGGCAGGTAGGAGAGCCCCATTTTTGCGCGGCGATGGATCGGCAAATGCCCAATCGGCTGACCTTCAAGGCTTATCTCACCTGCATCGCTCGCGATCAGCCCAACCAGCATGTAAAAGCAGGTTGTCTTTCCCGCGCCGTTTGGCCCGAGCAGGCCTACGACTTCGCCGGCTGCGACTTCTAGTGAAACCTGGTCGACCACCTTGCGTCTTCGGTAACTTTTGGTGAGGCCGCGGGCCTGCAAAAAGACTTGTGAAGAAGCCATTAGGGCTTACTTTCGGCCTTTGGCTGTATCACGACCCGAACACGTCCTGAAGGATTTGAAGCCTGCGATGAACTGCTTGTTGCTGGTGATCCAGCGCGGTTAACCTCGTAGCGCTCTTTGCGGCTGTCATAGACGATGAGTTCGCCTTGCATAAGATCCGCAGCTTTTCCCTCAACGACACGTCGCATTTCAGCGGCATCCTCGAGTCGCACGATCTCATCACGTGCTGAGTAAAAGAGTTTTCGAGCTTGGCCTTCGATCGTTTCGTTGACCGCTTCGCGTTTTTGCCTGAACTCAGCGGGTTTGCCAAGCGCGGTGGCCGATTGATAGCCTTCTTGATCTTCGATGACTTCGATCTCATCGGCACGGATTTGCAAACTGCCCTTGGTAAGTATTACTTTGCCTTGAAATTTGCTGATGCGACGAGCCTCATCGTGAACGAAATGGTCCGCCTCCACCGTCATAGGTTTTGTTCGGTCAGCACGCTCAGCAAATAGTGAAGGGCTCACAAGCCCAAGCACCAGGCTAAGGCAAAGGGTTTTAATCCTAAGTACTTGACTCAT
>VGHV01000058.1 GCA_016868095.1 Betaproteobacteria bacterium | reverse complement strand
ATGCCATGCTGTGAATGATGCGATGCTATGAAAAAAGCTAAACTTTTTGCGATTGCTTTTGCCTTGTTCAATGGGATGGTTGCCGTGGTGGCATCAGCGCTTGCATCTCACGCGCTTGGTCATCACAGCCAAGCCTATCAGGTGGCATTCGATATGGCTGCTCGCATGCATTTGATTCATAGTCTTCTCATGCTTGTGATTGCACGATGGTGGCTCGCTCAGCCATACGCTTCGCTTGGGCTTGCGTCGCTTTTCTTGGGGCTGGGTATCCTTTGCTTTTCATTCAGTATTTATAGCAAAGTGCTGATCGCCGATTCCTTATTTTCGCGCTTGACTCCTTTGGGGGGCTTGTTTCTTATGGCGGGCTGGCTAAGTCCACTGTTATGCCTTATTGACCTGTGGCGTCAAGCTCGCAGCAGCGCTTCACCGTCTTAGCGATTGGCTTAGGTACGAGCCTGCCGGCGGCCGATACGGCTGTCAATGTTGCTCTCCCTGCAATTGCCCACGCACTTTTAAGTGAGGTCTCAGCAATTCGCTGGACGGTTATTGTTTATGTATCTACCTATGCATGCCTGATGATGATGCTTGGTGCCTGGGGCGATCGACAGGGTTACTTGCGGGTGTTTCGTTTTGGTTTGTGGACAGGCGTTTTGGCTTATGGCTATTGTTCGATGGCCTCAAGCTACAGCGAGCTACTTATTGGCCGAGGGCTCCAGGGACTTTCCTCGGCTTTATTGCTCAGTGTGGGGCCGGCATTGATGGTGCAGCTGTGGGGTAGCGATCAGCAGGAGCGGGCTGTCGCAAGCTATGGCGCACTAAGCTCAGTGACAGCTGCGCTAGGGCCATTGATTGGCGGGGTGATGATTTATTACCTTGGTTGGGCAGGCGTATTCTGGTTTCGTTTGCCCGCTGCGCTCATGGCGATGCTTTGTCTGTCGATCGCTGGTTATTTGGCGCGACATGAGGTCAAACAAGCGCTCAGGACTGAATCCTCGCCTGGGCTTTCTGCATTTGGAAGTTCGATGCGCCATCAATGTCGTGCGCCCATACTTAAAGCGCATGCACTTCATGCATGGGCGCAAAGCTGTGGCTTTACAAGTATGTTATTGATTCCATTTTTGATGATGAACTTCATGCAGCTTACTTCGAGCATGGTCGGCATGGTGTTATTTGCCTGGCCTGCAGGCATGGCGTTTGGCAATAGTCTTGGCCCTCGAATCATCCGATTAAAAGGCTCGCAGCATAGCTTTCGTCTTGGACTGGCAGTTCTTGCGCTCGGCGGCCTTGCGCTGGCCATGCTTTGTATGCAAAACGAAGCTGAGCACAGGCTTAATCGCTCGATGATGACTGCCTGTCTGGCAATAGCTCTATTGCTTCAAGGAATCGGCCTTGGGCTCTTTCAGATGGTATACACCGATTGGGTAATGGGACAGTCTGCTGTTCATGAACGCGGGGTTGCTGGCGCAGCCAGCCTAACAAGCCGTACCTTGGGTGTGGTGATGACCGCCTTTTTTTGGCCAGACCTCATCGAACTCATACGAGAGCCTTTTGGCTTGAGCTGGTCATCGGCGCTTGGCCTGATCTATTTACTGGGGGCTTTGAGCTTAATGGGCTTGCTTTCGCAAATTCCACGTCAATCGCTTAGGATGTAGCGCCGGAGGAAAACGCATGATTGATTCACAACTTGTCAGACAATACCAAGAAGACGGTGCAATTTGCTTGCGCCAGGTTATCGAGCCGACATGGCTAGAGGCGATCGCATCGGCTATCGATGAGGATATGCAAAATCCTGGGCCACTCGCCCGAGTAAACACCCCACAAGGTGCGCCTGGTCTATTTTTTGTCGATTTTCAACTATGGCAACGCCACGATGCCTGTAGAGGCTTTGTATTCAACTCGCCAATGGCATCGATTGCCGCGCAATTAATGGGATCGCAACGGGTTTTTTGGTATCACGATCATTTGCTTGTAAAGGAGCCAGGAACTGCTGAGTCCACACCCTGGCATCATGATCAACCTTATTATCCTGTTGATGGCCAGCAACTTGTATCGTTCTGGATTCCGATGGATCCGGTATCGAAAGATACGTGCGTTGAGTATATTCGCGGATCCCATCGATGGGGGCGTTGGTTTAGTCCTAAATATTTTCGAAAAGATAAAGACTTTGTGGTCCAGGATCCACGATTTGAGACGATTCCAGATTTTGATGCGCAACGCGATCAGCATGAGTTTTTGAGTTGGGAACTTGAGCCAGGCGATATGATCGCCTTCCATGCACTTGCAGTACACGGTGCACCGGGAAATCGCTCGAGCAGTCGACGCAGACGCGCCTGGGCGATGCGCTGGCTTGGCGATGACGCTCGATACGCCAGTCGTGTTGGTGCCATCTCGCCGCCGCTTGAAGGACACGGCCTAGAGCCGGGTGATGCTTTCGGTGTGGCTATGTTTCCAGAAGTTTCTTTGAAGAGTTCGTAGACTTGTTTCGATTTTTTGAGTCGCTTTTAAACGCTTACCCCGAGCAACATCCCAAACCGCCACCCGCACAATTCGTTCGCTTTCTATGGGAAGTGAGCGAAGGTGTTCGCGGCTACATGCTCGCGGTCACATTGCTCACGGCAGCCATTGGTGCTTTTGAAGCTATTTTGTTTGCACTGATTGGCGAGCTGGTTGACTGGCTAGCCAAAGGCCCTTCAGAGAGCTTTTGGCAGGACCATGCCGGAGCGCTTTTAGGGCTTGCTGCGCTTTTGCTTGGAAGCATCTCATTGGTTTGTCTTCAAGCCTTATTCAAGTATCAAAGCTTGTATGGCAATTTTCCGATGCGTTTGCGCTGGAATTTTCATCGTCTCATGCTCTCGCAAAGCATGGGCTTTTATCAGGATGAATTCGCTGGCCGTATCGCAACCAAAGTCATGCAAACAGCCTTAGCGGTCCGCGATGTTTTGATCAGTGTTTGTGACATTATGGTCTTTGTCGTGATTTATTTTGTCACGATGGTCGCAGTCCTTGGCAGTTTTGATCCGCTCATGTTGCTACCTTTTATCGGTTGGGTGGCAGCTTACATGCTCGCTTTGCGTTTTTTCGTGCCACGTATCGGCAAGGTCGGAAAACTTCAAGCCGATGCGCGTTCACTCATGACCGGCCGAATCACCGATGCATATACGAATATTGCAACGGTTAAATTATTTTCGCATGCTGATCGTGAGGCCGACTACGCCAAACGTGCTATGAGCGAATTTATGCAAACGGCTTATGCACAAATGCGTCTTGCCAGTGGCTTTGAGATGATTAATCACGTCTTGAGCATGCTGCTTATTCTGCTCACGAGCGCAACGGTGCTGCATTTGTGGGTTCAAGGCGAAGTTGGTGCGGGGGCCGTAGCTGCTGCGACCGCTATGGCACTGCGCTTAAACGGAATCTCCCATTGGGTGATGTGGGAGTTAGCAGGTTTGTTTGAAAACATCGGCACGGTTCGCGACGGCATGAATATGCTGTCAAAACGCCAAAGCGTGGTCGATGCAGACCATGCAAGCGAATTGGTGGTGACGAACGGTGAAATCGTTTTCTCCAAGGTTTGTTTTTCCTACGATGGTCAGCGCTCGATCATCGATGATCTCAATCTGCGGATCGCTGCAGGCGAAAAAATCGGCTTGGTCGGTCCTTCGGGCGCAGGCAAGAGCACAGTGACAAATTTGCTCTTGCGCTTTTATGATCTTCAGTCGGGTTCGATCCGGATCGATGACCAGGACATTGCTCAAGTCAAACAGACGAGTCTGCGTCAGCAAATCGGTATGGTTACCCAAGATACATCCCTATTGCATCGCTCGGTGCGCGACAACCTTCTCTACGGAAATCCTCAGGCGAGTGAAGCCATGATGCGCCATGCAGCGCAACGCGCCCAAGCTGAGACCTTTATTGATAACCTCACTGATCCTGCAGGCCGCAAAGCCTACGAGGCCCATGTGGGTGAGCGTGGTGTGAAGCTTTCTGGCGGCCAAAGACAGCGCGTCGCTATTGCGCGCGTCATGATAAAAAATGCACCAATACTCATTTTAGATGAGGCAACCAGCGCACTCGATAGCGAAATCGAAGCGGCTATTCAGCAAAGCCTAAATCAGCTGATGCAAGGCAAAACCGTATTAGCCATTGCCCATCGACTCAGCACGATTGCAGCGATGGATCGACTGATCGTCATGGATGGCGGTCGTATTGTGGAAGAGGGAAGCCACCAGGATTTGCTCGCCCAAAACGGTCTTTATGCAAGACTTTGGGCGCATCAAAGTGGTGGCTTTTTAGGAACCGATTAGCTGGCAGACTTTAGCCGTTCGTTGGCCGGAAACATAAACTTGCGCGCATCGGCATCAAGTTCGGTTTTGAATGCATGCTTGGTCTTTAGCGCTTCGGCGCGTTGAGCCGCAGGTCTTGCACTGATCGCATCAAGAAGCCGCTTCACTTGGGGGTACTGGCTCCATACGTTATCGCTACCCAAGACATAAGGGAGCAAGCGCGCCCATCCCCAGAAGGCCATATCGACAATCGAATAGTGCTCGCCAAGGAAATAAGTGTGCTTGCCCAGGTGCGTTTCGATAATCTTCCAATGACGATGGGCCTCGTAGTCGTAGCGATTGAGCGCGTACTCCTTGGGTTCGGGTGCAACATGACGAAAGTGCACCGACTGCCCGGAAAAGGGACCGATGCCGCTTGCGATAAACATAAGCCAAGAAAGCATTTGGCCTCGCTCAGCGCTAGCCATATCGCTTGGCGCGAATGCCTTGGCGCGATCGGCGAGATAAAGCAGAATCGCGTTGCTATCAAAGACAGTGACCTCGCCATCGACGATTGCAGGTACCTTCGCATTAGGATTGATCGCAAGAAATGCTGCCTCGAACTGTTGGCCCTTGCGGGTGTCAACCGGGATTGCTTCATAGGGAAGACCCAACTCTTCAAGCAAGAGCGCGATCTTCATCGGGTTTGGGGCGGCGTTATAAAAGAATTTCAACATGAAGCCATTTCCTTAGGAGATGAAACGATGGAATGAAGGCGCGTTGACTTTCGCCGAGCGCTCGCGTCTGATTCTGCCTTAAGCACGCTTTCGGGTAAATCAAAGGGCTAAATAGACAATGAAGAGTACGAGGAGAGGGAAATGACGCATTCGATCGATTGGGGTTTAAAGGACAAAGTGGCCATTGTGACAGGCGGCTCTGAGGGGATTGGCCTGGCAAGCGCGTTGCGGCTTGCCCAGGCGGGTGCTAAGGTCGTGATTTGTGGACGAACTCAGGCCAAGCTTGATGCAGCGCTTGAGGCACTTGGGCCGCTTGCCGCTTCGGTCAAGGCAGTGACTGCTGATGTGTCGCAACCTGCTTCAATTGAATCCTTGATCAACGAAACAATTGCTTGGGCGGGAGGCGTTGATATTTTAGTCAACAACGCTGGCACAGCGAATCGAGGGGCATTTGAGAGCCTCAGCGATGCATTCTGGCAGGCCGACTTTGATTTGAAGCTCTTTGCCGCAGTTCGCTTGTCGCGTCTTGTGGTGCCGCTAATGCGAGCACGAGGCGGGGGTCGTATTATTAATGTTACAAATATTGGTGCTAAATCGCCGCGCGAAGGAACCATGCCAACAACCGTCACAAGGGCTGCCGGCCTTGCGATGACCAAGGCCTTATCAAGAGAACTTGCACCCGATCAGATCTTAGTCAATGCGGTTTGTATCGGCCTCATCAAGGCGGGTCAGCATGCAACGAGAGCGCAACGTGAGTCAAAAGATTTGGAGGCGCTTTATGCTGCCATGGCCAAAGATATTCCGATTGGCCGGGTCGGCGAGGCCGCTGAAGCTGCCAATGTCATTGTCTTTTTGGCCTCCAGTCTTGCAAGCTATGTGACTGGAACTAGCATAAATATCGACGGCGGAAGTGCCGCAGTGTTGTAAATTAAGGAGCGATAGTCATGTACCCAGGCTCTTATGCTTTAAAGCACCCCGATAGGGCAGCATTTATTATGGCTAGCACCGGTGCGTCGGTGAGCTATGCCGAGTTTGAAATGCGCAGCAACCGCCTTGCTCATTTGTTGCGAGCCCAAGGCCTTAAGCGTTTGGATCACTACGCTATTTTTATGGAAAACAATGACCGCTATTTGGAGTCTTGCGCTGCAGGTGAGCGTTGTGGTCTTTATTACACCTGCGTAAACTCATTTCTTACTGCTGACGAGCTCGCTTATATTTTACAAAACAGTGAGTCAAAGCTGTTGATTTGCTCTTATACCAAACTCGATATTGCTCTTGAAGCGATCAAGCAATGTCCACGCATCAGCATGGTGCTTGTTTGCGGTGAGCGGACGCAAACACCAAGGGATCAGGCCCTACCCGAGATGGGTTCTGTCCTGCACTCGGGATCTTTAGCCGTACAGGATCTGGATTCGGTAAGCGTGTATGACTTTGTCGAAGCCTGTCAAGCGTTTCCAGCGACTCCGGTTGCCGATGAGTCGCTGGGCACACCCATGCTTTACTCCTCGGGTACGACGGGCAGGCCGAAAGGAATCCTGCGACCCTTGCCAGAAAATCCGCCTTCAAAGCCTTTGCCCTTATTTGACTTCCTGACCAAGCTCTGGCGCTACCGAGAAGACATGATGTATTTGTCGCCTGCACCGCTTTATCACTCGGCCCCGCAGGCTGCTGTATCGCTCACCATCCGTATAGGCGGAACCGTGGTGATTATGGAAAAATTTGATCCGATGGATTATTTATCACTGATTGAACGCTATAAGATCAGTCATAGCCAGCTCGTCCCGACCATGTTTAGCCGTATGCTCAAGCTAAGCGATCAAGAACGTGCGACTTACGACTTATCAAGTCTTGAGGTGGCTATTCACGCTGCTGCGCCTTGTCCACCTCAAGTCAAGGAGGCGATGATTAATTGGTGGGGTCCGATCATTCACGAATACTACGGTGCTACCGAAGGTCTTGGCTTTACCGCTTGTGACACGGTGCAATGGCTAAGCCACAAGGGCTCGGTTGGTAAAGTGCTGTTTGGCGACTTGCATATTCTTGATGAGGCTATGCAAGCCTGTCCCAAGGGCGAGCCAGGTACCGTTTGGTTCAAGACAGGGTCTCCGTTTGAATATTTCAATGACCCGGAAAAGACCCGAGAAGCCACATCGCCCGATGGGACAATGACAACGGTTGGCGATGTCGGTTATGTTGATGAGGATGGTTATTTGTACTTAACCGATCGGGCTACCTTCATGATTATTTCAGGCGGTGTGAATATTTATCCGCAAGAATGTGAAAACCTTCTCATCACGCACCCCCATGTTGCGGACGCAGCTGTTTTTGGTGTTCCCAACGCGGACCTCGGAGAGGAAGTCAAGGCGGTGGTGGAATTAATGCCAGGTGTTGCCGCCGATCAGGCAACCGTAGACGACTTAATGGCTTTTTGCAAAGCGCATTTGTCGATTCAAAAATGTCCTCGGTCGATTGACTTTGAAGAGAGCCTGCCGCGACTGCCGACGGGCAAGCTCTATAAGCGCATCTTACGGGATCGTTATTGGGGCCATAAGACGAGCCGGATTGTGTAGAAGGCGCTGCGCAATGAACTCTCGTTCTTCTGCTCCTGTCTTGATGCTTCTTGGCTTGATAGTGTTGGGGCTCGTTGCTTGTGCTTCACTTGAGCCAATCACGGGATTTAAGCAATACGCGCCCAGCAAGCAAATGCTTGGTCAGACGCCCGAACAGTTCATTGCTTTATTGGGAAAGCCTGCGGCAGCGCTCGATACGCCCACAGGACGCCGCTTGATTTTTACCAGGGGGCCGTTTGGCAGGCATAGCTATGCAGTCGACTTCAATGCAAACCGTGAGGCGATCGCGTTTGAACAATTACTGCATGAAGAACAGTTTGCAAAAATTCAGCCTGGCATGGGAGAAGAAGCCGTGATCGCAGTCATTGGCCCATCGACTGTGCAAGAGGGGCTTGCGATGCAATGGGGTTATGTTTGGTCTTATCGATTTGAGAACGGTCAATGTATTTGGTTCCAGATCGAATGGGATTATCAGATGAAAGTTCGCAGCGTGGGCTATGGCATACCGCCAGAGTGTCAAAGGCGAGGGCGATGGTTTTAGGGCGGCTTGCTTAGGCCGCCTTTGCCTTAAGTCGCGCTAGCCTGTTGTTTGAAGAGCGTAGGCCGCATAAATCAAGGCGGGAAAACAACTACTCCACGACCAGAAAAAACGGTTTAAACCAAAGTACACAAAGACGAGGCCATGAAAGACGAGGGCTGTTAAGCAAGCGAGCTTGGCAAGCATTGGGTGAAGCAAAAGTAAGGGCGTCGCGCATTCCCAAAGGATAAAGCTCCAGCTCACTAACATCGCAACGCGTTGGCGTCTAAATAGGCTGTCGGACTTGAGCGGTCCATGCACTGCATTATCTAGAAAGTGTATCAGTGCACTTCCGTTGCGCCATGCTGCATCCCGAAACTTGACTGCACCTGAAACGACGTAAGAGCTTAGACTTTGAATCACGATGAACCACAGGCTGACTTGATCGCCGATACTCGAAGGCTTCATGCCGGCAAGCCAAAGACCCAAGCTACAGGCCTCGCCAAGGACCAAGCCATTGAGCAGACTTAGGGTCATGAGGTCGCTACCTCCGTTGAGGGCACCTCGCCAGCGGATCATCCAAAGCAGTTGGCTTATCCAAAGTACGATAATGCTCGCTGACTGAAGCCTTGGTTCGATTGATTGGCCGAAAAGCATCGAGAGAGCGACCAAGCCTCGTAAGCCGAACCATAAGCTCATTTGCTTTAGCTCAAAAACCCATGCAAAGCTTCGAAAGCTTTTAGGCCAGTTTGACGCCAGGTCGCGACCTAAGATGGCCCATTGAGCGTAGGGCTCTTCGCCTAAGGTCCTAAGAAGTTTGCGATCTTCAAACCATTGGCATAACAATCCCAACGCAAGTAAGAGCTTAAGCGCTTCAAGAGCAAGCCTCGGGTCTGCAAGCGAGTCCAATGGGCTAAGGCTTACCGACCGGTGTTCGTCGGCTGAGCCCTCAAAGGGGCCGCTGCTTCAGGGCATGTTATGGATTCAGAACGCAGGACTAAGCGTTCATCGTCATCGTCGAGCTCAAACGCGCATGTCTTAAGTGGACGATCGCCATGGGTTAAGGGGTCGATCAGTAAGAGTCGGAACTGCATGGCCGTGGCCAATGGCCATTGCTGCTGTGCGAGGGATTGTGCAAGCGCTTGCACGCTTAAGTAAACGCTGCCCTCAAGCAGCCGTGCTTCATGGGTGGTGGGGTCGGCCAGTTCGACAGCAAGTTGATCGACCAGGCTTTGTTGATAGAGCTGTGCGCAGACATCGGGCTGAAAAAAAAGTCCTCGCCATGAGCGCTTAGTCTGAGGATGAAAGCTTTGCCAAGCAGACCAGTTGGCTTCATCGAGCATTGCTCGAGTCTGAAGTATAGGTTTGTGGCCTAACCGATCGAAAAAGTGCCAGCTAGGGAAAAATCCGCGAAGCAGTCTCAACCAGGGACTCTGCGCCACCTTCCCTCGCCAACGCATCGCAAGCCATAAGGTCAAGCAATAGAACGAAACGAAAAAAATTCCGAACGATACGGCATTCATCACTGTCTAAACAAGCAGCATGCCACCGTCGACTAAGATCGACTGCCCTGTGATGGCTTTGGATTCATCGCCGGCCAGAAGTACTGCCATGTGGGCGATCTCTTCGGGATCGAGGATGCGACCGATTGGAATTCTTGATAGGGTCGCTTGAATAATGCCCTCGATGTCAACACCAGCGACTTGCGCATAGCCGCGCTTTAGATCTTCGACCATATCGGTTTGTACAAAACCCGGACAAATCGCATTGACTCTGACCCCCGACGCTGCTACTTCCAGAGCGACACAACGTGTGAGACCCACAAGCGCATGCTTGCTGACGTTATAGGCGCTCTGATTCCTTGAACCCCATTTGCCCGCCGTCGATGCCATATTAATAATGCTTCCCTTAGCGCGGTCTTTCATACCTGGCAGAACTGCTTGCATCAAATGAACAACCCCAAACAGGTTGACATCTAATAACGCTTGAAAATCGTCGGGACTGTGATCAAGAAAAGCGCCTGACCGATGAATGCCTGCATTGTTGACCAAGACGTCAATCGCACCGAGGCCTTGCTCAATCTCACTAACCGCTCTAAAACAGGCTTGTCGATCGCGTACATCGACTTGCAACAACATGCAGTTTGCGGTTTTGAGCTCAGTGTTTTGTACCAGTTCATCGAGTGCTTCGCGCCTGGTAGCGAGAAGCGCAAGATTTGCGCCCTCGCGAGCAAAGGCAAGCGCAATCGCCAGCCCTATGCCACGGCTTGCACCAGTAATAAGCGCACGCTGTCCGCTAAGGCGCTGGCTCATGGCTTACTTGGCTCGATAGTCGTCATGACA